>JAKDNQ010000295.1 GCA_030456405.1 Nitrospira sp. | reverse complement strand
AGAGGCTGGACCAGACGGGACTGCTCAAGAGTCACGGATGGGTCCGCGTGGTGTTCGAAAAACCCTTTGGCCGCGACTTTCAGTCGGCCCGGCGTTTGAATACGACCTTGCATCGCTATGTCGAGGAATCCACAATCTATCGCATCGATCATTACCTCGGCAAAGAGACGGTGCAGAACCTCCTGGCATTCCGCTTCGCGAATCCGATTTTTGAATCGCTCTGGAAGCGCGACACCATCGAGAACGTTCAGATTACTGTTGCGGAAGATCTTGGCATTGAGCATCGAGGGGCCTACTACCAGCAGGCTGGAGCGCTCCGCGATATGGTTCAAAACCATCTGACTCAACTGATGACGGTTGTGGCGATGGAAGTTCCGGCGTCCTTCGATGCCGCTGCGATCCAGGGTGAAAAGCTAAAAGTTCTCCACTCCATTTCTCCGATCACTCCTCAGGATGTTGTCTTTGGGCAGTACACGTCCTGGCAGGTCGCCGGCCAGACAATTCGAGGTTATCGTGAGGAGTCCGGGGTTCCGGAGGATTCGACCACCGAAACGTACGTCGCTCTGAAAGCGGAAATCCACAATTGGAGATGGAAGGGTGTGCCCTTCTATCTCAGAACGGGAAAACGCCTCCCTCGTAAAATGACCCAGATTGCCGTGACCTTTCGTGAGGCTCCCACCGACGTGTTTCGGTCTCTCGATCCCGGCAGTATTTCCCCCAACATGCTGCTGATCACACTTCAGCCCAGTGAAGGATTTTCACTCTGCTTTTCCGTGAAGAGTCCGGGGAGGCCGTTCCAACTGAGCGATCATGCGCTGCAGTTCGACTATGAGCAAGCCTTTGGGCCGCTCCCTGAAGCCTATGAGACGCTGCTCCGCGACGTGATGATCGGCGATCAGACCCTCTTCGTCAGCGCGGATTTTACCGAAACGGCTTGGCGCCTCTATGACCCACTCTTGACTGGTGAGAAATCCGTCCACTTCTACAGCGCCGGGAGCTGGGGGCCCAGTGAAGCGGATGCGTTGATGGAGAGGAACGGGCATCGGTGGGCGTTGGGGTGGTAGGGGAGGGTAGCCTGTTGGTCTCCCGTGCTCGCGCAACGCGCGCCCTGAGAAGGGCCTCGTTGGACGCGCGCAGTGGGAGACCAATCAGGCCACCCTCCTATTAGAAAAACGAGCAAGCTTGGAAGGACCATCGTACTTGTGCAGCGCGTTGCCAGGTGCCCTCCTTGCTCGCAGAACGCGCACGATAAGAATGTGCTCGTTCGATGCGCGCAGTAGAGGGCAACCTTGGTCACTCCCTTTTAGAGAGGTATAGAAAAGTTAAGAGGCCCTCGCCTGGGCTAACGGCACGTCGTGGCGTGCCGATGGGTGGGCGGGTGAGAATGTTGCGCGCAGTGGAAGATCAATCAGCCCCCCATCCCTGAAAAGATGACGAGCGAGCTTGGAAGGATCATTTGTAGTCTCGCTCGATGGCCGAAGTAGAAAGCTCATCACGCCCTCGCTTGCTTGATTGGTTAGGTGGGTGATGAACTGCCGAGGTGGGCGATGATGAGTCTTGCGTCGGCGACAGGATCTACCGTGAAGGGGGCGGTGTGTTGATGGGTGACAGGGGTGCTCAATCGTTCGGCCGCTTGTCGGACAGGAAGAGGGAAGGATGCGTCTTGCTGAATGTTTCGGAGACAGGCCATGGCATCTCCACGCCATAGTCGAGAGGGGCGCCACGCTTCTGCAGCACGTGCCACGGCGCGTCGAGCACAGACTCGCGCCTTCCCGTCATTGCTCTTCTGCTGCGCGGCTTGGGCGGCAGCCAGTTCTTGTTCAATCAGCGTTGCCGGTATCATCAGGCGATACCCTTTCGATTTCTGAGTGCTTGCCAGAAAGCTTCTGGCCATTGTGATCAATTGGAGATAACATCCGCAAGCTGCCGGCTGCATACCCGGGAGAGGGTGTCGTGAGCGGTAACATTGTGAGAGGAGTGTAAAGAAGACATGGCAGATCGTGTAATGAGAGGACGACGATCGATCGTGGCGGCGAAGAAGAAGGCTACGCCAGCGCGTCGGAGGAAGAAGTCCAAATTGTTATCCGCCATGGTCCTGGTCCTGCACGGCTCCTCGGCGCTCCGCCGAAGGAAGTCGGCTGAGAGATTGGCCGAATCCCTCCGGGTCGAGTTGTTCAGGGTAGATGTGTCAGCGATTATAGGTCGATACATCGGCGAGACAGAAAAGAATCTGGACAGTGTATTCGACAAAGCAGAGACCAGTGGTTCGATTCTATTCTTCGATGAAGCAGACGCACTGTTCGGGGATCGCAACATTGTCAAGGATGCCCATGATCGATTCGCGAATGCGGAGACGGCCCATTTTCTCCAACGCATCGAGCGTCATCACGGAATCGTTATCTTGACAACCAACGGAAAGCGGCGAATCGAGCAGGCTTTTTTGCCTCAGAAGCAGGTGGTGGTTATGGTAGGGGTGGCGGGGACTGAGCGTAAGAGGACGTGATAGTAGGCGGCCAAGGATGCGCCGCACGTGATAAATACCGCCGATTGCAATGACCTATCGAAGCAGTCATGAAGCCCGGATTCGGCGCCGCTGACTTCTACGCGCCAACCATGCGCCGGCAGTGGCGCCAAATATAATGCTCAGCATGTCCAGAATGTGTTTGTACCAGCCGTCCGGACTGAGGCCTGGATCCGAAGTCGCAGCTTCAAACAAGAGGAAACCCAAGAGGCCTGCAGCGGCGACGCAGACCACAGATGCTGCAATGATCGCGACCTGCTTGCGATAGCTCGGCACGAGGTAGATGATCGCGCCCACAAAGGATGCAGCGGCAATCGTCCTAGTAACAAAGATGATGTATGTGCCGATAATCGGCACCCCGTCCATATCCGGCGCTTCCCAAAACTCTTCAACACGATCAAATCCGTGGATAATGCCGAATGCCGTTCCAATAGAATGGTTCGCTGCGTACCACAGCATGATGCCTGCCGGCACCGCAATGGCCCATCGGAGGATATTCATCGCTGGATTATTGCGCATAGCGGAAGTGGACATCGGGTTTGTGTATTGATTCCCCTCATAGCAGCAGTGCTCACTAGTTCCCTATCATATAACTGGTACAAACCGAGAACGCAATCAGAACCATGCGACAGAACCATGCGACTCGCGATGAACTCTTTGAAAGGGAGCCAGCCAACCTTGGAAGAGCAGAGGAGAGGATGGAGCCTGAGGATCTTCTGTGCTCGGGCAACGCGCGGCCTCGGAAGGATAGGGAGGGAGCGGCCAGGTGCCCTTCTTGCTCGCAGAACGCGCACGATGAAGGGGGAATGCCACCCATGCAGATGCCCTTGCTCCCGGAGCGCGCACGATAAGAATGTGCTCGCTCGACGGCCGCAGTGGGACCTGCATGGGTGCCATTCCCGGAGAGAAAACAAGCAAGCTTGGAAGGATTATTGATTAGAATGTGCTCGCCAGGGAAAAAGAGCGCGTCTCGGCGCGCTCTGGGTTGGACGGGTGAGAATATTGCGCGCAGTAAAGGGCAGCCTTGGCCACTCCTAACGAGGGGAATAGGGAATTGGAAACTCCTCGTTGGGGGAAAGCGATGCTCACTCAATGAGCGCGGTGGACCCAATCACGGGTGTTGTCCCAAGGGGAAAAGGAGTATTGTAGGGCGGCTGTGCGTATGCGCAGGAACGGTAAAAGATGAAAAGTACGAGGCGTGAAGCGTTAAAGGGTGGACATGAGGCTTGGGAACAACTCAGCGC
>JAKDNQ010000294.1 GCA_030456405.1 Nitrospira sp. | reverse complement strand
GCCCCCACGATGAAAAATGCAGCAGCAGAGAGATCGCCCGGAATGACCAATCGAGACACCGCATTCCATCCCACCGATGGTCGTCCATCGATCAGCAGGGTGGTCCCTTCCCGTCGAAACGCAATATGAAAAAACTGGAATAACCGCTCCGTATGGTCTCGCGAAAGACGCGGCTCGGTGATGCGGGTCGTCCCTTCGGCAAACAAGGCTGCGAGCAACAACGCCGATTTGATCTGCGCGCTCGCCACCGGTGAGGCGTAGGTGATCGCACGAAGGCGGCTACCCGTCACGGCTAAGGGCGCAAGCTCACCACCCTTGCGTCCGGCGATGATTGCACCCATTTCCCGCAACGGCTTGACGATCCTCCCCATGGGACGACGGCGAATCGATTCGTCGCCGGTCAGAACCGTAAAAAAGTCCTGTCCCGCCAGTAAGCCGGTCAGGAGACGAGTGCCTGTTCCGGAATTCCCGCAATCGATCGGCCCACTCGGCTCGGTCAACCCCCAGAGCCCCTTGCCATGCACACAGAGTTCTTCGTCCGACTCATCAATACGGATACCAAGACCCTGGAGAGCCCGCATCGTATTGAGACAATCTTCGCCCCGGCAATAGCGCGAAACTGTACTGGTCCCGTTCGCCAAGGCTGTCAGGATGATGGCGCGGTGGGTGATTGACTTATCGCCCGGAACAGAAATCGTTCCCTGTAACGGCCTACCTGGTGTGATGGTCAATGAAGCCATAGGCGCCTTACGCCGAGACGGTCTGTCGCGTGGGAAGCTTCTCTCGTTCCTGGTTTGCCCGTTCGAGCTCTTTCTCGATGCCGGCAGCATCACCCTCTTGAATGAGCTGCTTTAAATGGCTCAGAGATCGCTCATAGGCCTCAATGAATGTCACCACATTGTCGCGGTTCCAGAGAAAGATATCGCGCCACATCTCCGGGGAACTCGCGGCAATCCTGGTGGTATCCCGCAACCCACCACCCGAGTGGCTTGCCAGGTCGAGAGAAGGGAGTTGCTGGTCGCGAATCCCGGCCAAGGCATTCATCAAGGCAAACGCCGCCACATGAGGCAAATGACTGACCGCCCCGAGAATCTTGTCATGCAGATGGGCATCCATCGTGAGCACCACCGAGCCGGTTTCCTGCCACATCGTTCTGATCTGCTCAAATGCCTGTAGGTCCGTGGTTTTTGTCGGCGTCATGATACAACGCGCGCCGATAAAGAGCTGATCCGACCCTGCCGCCACCCCTGTCTTTTCTTTGCCGGCAATGGGATGAGCCCCGACAAAATGAACACCGTTGGGCATGGCTCGTTCAGCCTGTTCCACCAGCACACCCTTCACGCTTCCCACATCGGTCACAATCGCGCCTTGTTTCAAACAGGATGCCCATTCTGTCAAATGCCGGTCATAGGTGTCGACTGGCGTAGCCAACACGACCAAGTCGGCATCCCTCACTCCATCTTTAGGGTCGATCACGTAATGATCGATCGCGCCCAGCGTGACCGCAGTTTTTAAGTTTTCGACACGCCGCCCGACTCCGACAACCCTTGATGCCAGGCCTTTTCGTCGGAGAATCATACCGAGTGATCCGCCGATCAGCCCAACTCCGATAATCGTGACCTGGGGAAAATGCAATGCCATCGTTCACAACGGACCGAGACAGTGTCTCAATCCTGATCCTCTCAAACACAATCCTTCCGGTTACACCTCCCGACCGACCGCCACCGCAATCTTCCGCATGTCCTGCATCAATTCCTTGAATTGACTGGGCTTAATGGATTCTTCACCGTCGCACAACGCACATTCCGGATTCGAATGGACTTCTATCAGAATGCCATCCGCCCCTGCAGCCACCGCCGCTTTCGACATCGGCGCCACCAGATTCCACTTGCCGGTGGCATGGCTGGGGTCGACGATGACGGGCAAATGCGACAGTTCTTTTAACGTGGGAACCGCGGCAAGATCAAGTGTGTTGCGATATTGCGTCTCGAAAGTCCTGATTCCCCGTTCGCACAACATGACGTTCTGATTCCCGCGAGACATAATGTATTCCGCCGACAAGAGGAACTCCTTGATCGTCGCCGAAAGTCCCCGCTTCAACAGCACCGGCTTGTCGTAGGCCCCAACCTCCTTGAGCAATTCAAAGTTCTGCATGTTGCGGGCGCCAATCTGGATAATGTCGGCTTTTTCGAGAAACAGTTCGATGTCGCGGGTATCCAGAATCTCGCTGACCACCGGCAATCCGGTTTGTTTCTTCGCCTCAACCAGATAGTCCAATCCTTCGCGCCCCAACCCCTGAAAAGAATAGGGCGAGGTGCGCGGCTTGTAGGCGCCTCCGCGCAAAATACTCGCTCCAGCCGCCTTGACTTCATGGGCAATACCGACCGTGATTTCGAGCCGCTCCACCGCGCAGGGTCCTGCCATGATGACCAGCCTGTTGCCGCCGATCTTCAGGTTGCCCACATGGATCACCGTGCCTTCACGCTTAAATTCCCGGCTGACCAGTTTCCACGGCGCGAGAATGGGCAACACACTTTCCACTCCCGGCAATGCCGTGAGCGGCTGGTTATGCAACACCCGATCGTCGCCTATGACACCGATAATCGTCCGTTCCTGACCGGTCGATAATTGAGACTTCAGCCCCAACTCACGAAGCCGATCGATAATGTGATCGACCTCCTGCTCGCTTGCCTCTGGTTTTAAGACAATAATCATTGTGCCCTCACCCTGCATTCAATGCGGGATGGACCACCCGCTTGAGCGCAGCCAAGAATTCCCTGTTTTCTTCTTCCAGGCCGATGGTCACCCGAACCATGCGCCCTTCAATGTGACGAACGATGACGCCCTCCCTCAGCAGGGCCTCGAATACCTGTCGACCGTCTCGTCCAATATCGACATACACAAAATTTGCCTCGCTCGGAATCGGCGAAAACCCGAGCGCGGTCAATCCCTTGACCATCTGACCCATCCCCGTCTCATTCGCCGACCGGCTCTGCGCCACATGTTCGTCGTCTCCGAGAGCGGCGAGCGCGGCGCGTTGCGCCAGGCTGTTGGCGTTGAAGGGAGGACGAACTCGGTTCAAAAAATTGGTGATCTCTGCCGTTGTCACACCGTAGCCGATGCGCAATCCTGCGAGGCCATAGATTTTCGAAAATGTCCGCAGCACAATCACATTCCGCCCCTGCCTCACATAGGCCATGGAGTCCGGAAACTGCTGGCTCCTGACATACTCGAAATACGCTTCGTCAAACACCACGACGGTATGCGCCGGCACGCGCGACAACAGCCGTTCGACCTCAAAAGCGGACACCATCGTTCCTGTGGGATTATTGGGGTTACAGAGGAACAGGAGCCTTGTCCGGTCGGTGATGGCATCGGCCATCGCCTGAAGATCGTGCCGCCACTGCTTCAAAGGGACAATAATGGACTTTCCGTGGGCTGCCGTCACCTCCATTTTGTAGATGACGAAGGTCTGATCAGCCATGATCGCCTCATCACCTGGAGCCAAAAACGTACGGGCGAGCAGCCCTAAAATTTCATCCGAACCGTTCCCGAGTATGATCTGATCCAGCGTCACCTTCCAACGATCCGCCAGCGCTTCACGCAGACGGAACGCACCGCCATCAGGATAGCGATGCAGCGTTTCAGCACCCTGACTCAAAGCGGTCAGCGCTTTTACGGATGGTCCCAACGGATTTTCGTTGGAGGCCAGTTTAATGATGCGCGCAAGACCCAATTCCCGTTGAAGTTCTTCAATCGGCTTCCC
>JAKDNQ010000293.1 GCA_030456405.1 Nitrospira sp. | reverse complement strand
GACGGTATTGCCGTCTCGGTGCCGAAAGGCACCCTGGTGATCGAAGCCGCTCGCCGAGTCGGCGTGATGGTTCCGCACTTCTGCTACCATCCGAAACTCAAGCCGGATGCGAACTGTCGCATGTGCCTGGTCGAAGTCGAACGGATGCCGAAGCTCCAGACCTCTTGCAGCACCGTGGCGACCGAAGGCATGGCTGTCCGGACCGCGACGACAGTCGTGCACAATGCTCACAAGTCGGTGCTCGAATTTATCCTGGCCAATCATCCTTTGGATTGCCCCGTTTGCGATCAGGGTGGGAAGTGCGACCTTCAGGACTTCTCCCATCAGTACACCGCGACCAGCCGGTTTGAGGAAACCAAGCGCATTTTCCAGAAGGAATATTTCAGCCCCTTGATCGAAACGCAGATGAACCGGTGCGTGCAATGTTTGCGCTGTGTTCGTTATTGCGACGAGGTCATGGACGTCAAGGCTCTCGCCCCGGTCGGACGAGGCACGATGACCGAGATCAAGTCATTCGGTTCCCATCCCTTGGACTGCGAATTCTGCGGCGGCTGCGTGCAGATTTGTCCGGTCGGCGCTATCGTCAGCCGCCTCTCGATGTACGAATATCGCCCCTGGATGCTCAAACGCGCCGACACCGTCTGCGCTTTTTGCGGGGATGGGTGTCAAATCACGGTCCAAACCAAGGACCAGGAGTTGATCGAGGTGAACAGCGCGCACGGCGCGGGTCGGAACAGCGGCGACTTGTGTGCGCGCGGATTTTTTGGATTTCGTGCGACGAGCCACCCCAGCCGAGTGACCCATCCATTGATCAGGCGGAACGGCGCCCTGGTCGAAGCCACGTGGGAAGAGGCGCTGGAGTTCGTAGCCGAACAAACCAAGCGGCTCAAGTTGGCGCATGGCCCGCAGGTCTTCGGCGGACTGATTTCCGGCCGCTGCACCAACGAGGAACTGTATCTGTTCCAGAAATTCATGCGCCTCACGATCGGAACGAATAATCTCGACAGCAGCGCCCGGTACGGTCATATCAACGGAGTGCAGGCGATGCGATTGGTGCAGGGCACCCATCGCTGGACCGTGACGTTCGAGGACATCGTGCAAGCAGACGTCCTGCTCCTGGTCGGCACCAATATCACCGAAACGAATCCGATTACCGGGCTCAAAATAAAAGAAGCCGTCAAGAAACATGACGCGACACTGCTGACGATTGAGGCGATCCAACCCGCGATCGGCGCGATCAGCAACATTTCTAACCTGTCCCAACAACATATGTGTCTTGCGCCGTCGCAGTTCGGCGCAGCTATCCTTGGCTTGCTGAAGGCAGTGGTTGAAGGCGGGCACGTCGACAAGACAATCCAGCAGCGGGCATCGGCCTATGTCTCAGCCGTTTCACACGCTGTCCAGCAACTGGCCTGGGACGATCTGGCTGTCATCACCGGGGCGCCGCGCGAATCGTTTGCTCAGATGGCCGCCTCACTGGTCGGAGGGCGCCGAGTTGTCGTGCTCGCCGGTCAGACATTGCTTCGTAGCCAAGGCGGTTACGGCATGTGTGTCAATATTCTGGATCTGCTTCTCCTCACCGGGAAGTTAACCGCGCAGGGTTGCGGATTCGCTCCCTTGGCGGAGGAGAATAACGATCAAGGGGCGGTTGAAATGGGCGCGGTCGCAACACTGCTGCCGGGCGCCCTCGACCTCACCGATCCGGAAGCGCGTGCGCAGATCGCCCGCGCCTGGAAAGAGGATCTTCCGTTGGCTGCAGGGGCCACATTCATCGAGATGATCGATCGTGCGCAAGCCGGGCTCATCAAGGGCCTCTTCGTCATTGGAGAAAATCCTGTCGGGAGCCTTCCTCCCAAGACTGGAGTCAAAGAGGCGCTGAGCAAGCTCGATCTTCTTGTGTGCCAGGAACTGTTTCTCACTGAAACGGCCGCGCTTGCCCATGTGGTGCTCCCAGCCGCCCCCGCTATGGAGAAGGCCGGGACCTTCACGAACACGGAGGGCCACGTCCAGGCTGTTCGGCCTGCGATCGATCCGCTTGGAGACAGCCGGCCTGACTGGGAAATCCTGTCGGCAATCTCTGTGTTCGCCGGCGTGCCCTTGGAATACGGCGAGAGCAAAGAGATTCTCAAAGAGATCCGGGCCGTGATTCCCGGTTACGGATCGCTCGGTCCCTCGCCGATCCCTCCCGCAGTGAATCCTATGGTTGTCGAGCAGTATGTCACCGATGGGTATCGCCGGGACCTTACGAGTCGGTATACTCTGCCCGCCCGACCCGTGCGTCAGAAGGGAACCGTCGAGCTTGGGCTGGTCCAGACCCTGTTCCATTCAGGGAAGCTTTCGACCTATTCGAATGGACTGTTGCAGGTCGAACCGAGCGGATTCTTGCAAATGAATCCCGTGGATGCGGTACGGTTCGGTCTCACGACGGGGGATCGAGTCCGCCTCTCGAATAGCCGGGGTGAATTCACCACCACGGCGAAAGTCTTCGACCGTGTGCCTGAGGGCTTGGCATGGTTCCCCGATCATTTTGCGCAGGATGCCCTACGGCTCTTTGACTGTGTCGTCGATCCCGATACAAAAGTCCCATCTTTTCGGACAGTGTCCGTGTCGGTGATGAAAACAACGTAAGCGAGCGAGAAACTATGGTGTGTTTCACTTGTCATCAGGGAGTGTTGTCGTGACGGAGTTAAGCTTGCGGCTTGCGGTTACGTTCGCCCAGATACTGGCAGAGATGAGTATTGTGATGATCACGGTCGCGACCATGACTTATTTCGAGCGGAAGGTGCTTGGCTGGATGCAGGATCGCATGGGTCCGATGGAAGTCGGCCCCTACGGCCTTCTCCAACCGGTCGCCGATGGCATCAAATTATTCTTTAAAGAAGACATTGTGCCGGCCGGCGCGAACAAGGCAATGTTTGCCCTGGCGCCGATGCTGACTATGGTCGTGGCCATGATTGGATTTGCCGTCATCCCCTTCGGCCCGAACATCACCTTGGACATTTATGGAATCACGATCAAACCCTTCGTCGTCGCCGATATCAATATCGGGGTCTTGTATATTCTGGCGATCGCCTCGATCGGCGCTTACGGTATTATTCTGGGAGGTTGGGCCTCCAACAGCAAATACTCATTGCTGGGAGGCTTGCGTGCCGCAGCCCAGGTCATCAGCTACGAGTTAAACGTCGGGCTGGCGCTCGTCGGCGTGCTGCTGTTGGCAGGCACCCTGAGCCTCGTGGAGATCACGGAAGCCCAGTCAGGCGGCTTCTGGCATTGGTTCATCTGGGGAGGCCGCCCCGACGGATTCTTCCCGATCCACACCCAAATTTTCGCTTTTGTCGTCTTCATCATTTCTGCCGTGGCCGAGACGAACCGTATCCCATTCGATCTGCCGGAAGCGGAAAGTGAACTTGTGGCTGGATTTTTTACGGAATATAGTGGTATGCGGTTCGCCTTCTTCGTCAGCGCGGAATACGCCAATATGACTCTTGTGTCTTGCGTCGCTTCCGCGCTGTTTTTGGGGGGGTGGAACGCTCCCTACCCTGGCACCCTCTTCGAATATATCGGCCTCGAACAGTTATCCTGGATAGAACACATCATGTGGTTTGCGGCGAAAGTCTACTTTTTCCTCTTTCTGTTCATTTGGCTACGCGCGACGTTACCCCGGCTGCGCTACGATCAATTGATGCGATTCGGCTGGAAGGTCATGCTGCCGATCGCATTGGCGAACATCATCATCACGTCGATTACTCTGTATTTCTTTCCGAGG
>JAKDNQ010000073.1 GCA_030456405.1 Nitrospira sp. | reverse complement strand
ATTGTGGCGTCAGCGCCATTTTGTAATAATTCGTCGTCACTTTACGCAAAACCGAGTTTTCCCGCAGCCTGCTAACGTGGATTGACGACGAGGGTGTTGCTGCTCTGCGCCCCTGCAGTCTTGGCTTTGGCGAGTGCGTCTGCGGCTTCCGGAGGCATATAGTTTTCATCGTGCTTCGCCAACACCTCGCTGGCGACAAACGTGCCACCCGCAATGAGCTGACCTTGCGCGACCGCCCCCTTTCCTTCCTTGAAGAGGTCCGGCAGGATTCCTTTGTACGTCACAGGCACGCGTTTCGCCATGTCGGTCACGACGAAATGCACGGTGAGTCCATCGCCTTCACGCGTGAGGCTGCCGGCTTCGACCATGCCGCCGATGCGGAAGCTACGACCCTGGGGCACGTCCCCATTCGCCGCTTGTGTCGGCGTATAAAAAAATACAAGGTTGCTTTGAAATGCGTTCAACACTAAGGCGGCTGCCACGGCCAAGGCCACCAAGCCCAGGCCGATGA
The DNA here is from genome assembly GCA_030456405.1 of Nitrospira sp. The sequence goes on along the minus strand of JAKDNQ010000073.1, from coordinate 8,946 downwards.
GCACAAACCGTTTCTGTCGAGGCTTCATAGTCTCTGATTCCTCCTACGACTCATCATGGCTCTCTAAAGCCGCGGCATGCCTTCGCCACACCGCGAGGATCTCTCCCCCCATACACAGAGCCGCGACACCGAATGAGGGCCACACGTAGAGGCCGTACCCGCCCATCGCAAAAAACTCCGCCACGCTCCCCCACTGCATCACCGCGCCTCCGCAACGTCAGGGATTGAGGCCGGCTTGCCCCATGACGGCTGTCGTTCTCGTTCAATAATCACACAACGCATGCGAGCCAGTGTCACCGCAATGCTATACATCCAGAAGCCGAACATCATCACCAACATCGCCGTCACCATAGTCCCGGCCATGGTCGGCGCCGCCGTGATACTGACAGACGCGCCTTGGTGCAACGTATTCCACCATCGCACGGAAAAATAAATGATCGGAACATTGATCACCCCAACAAGCGCCAAGACGGCGCTGGCGCGATCAGCGCGGCGCAGGTCGTCGATCGACGAGCGCAACAAGATGATCCCGATATACTGAAACAACAAAATAAGTTCCGACGTCAGCCTGGCATCCCACACCCACCAGGCGCCCCATGTCGGTTTGCCCCACATCGACCCGGTGAACAGCGCGAGGAACGTAAACATAGCTCCGGTCGGCGCAATAGCCTGCGCCATCATGAAGGAGGGTCGCGCATTCAATCCCAACCCGATACCGGCCCAGATGGCCATGATCACATAGAGAAACATGGACATCCAGGCAGCCGGCACATGGACAAAAATAATGCGATACGCATCGCCTTGTGTCACATCAGTCGGCGCGATGAAGAACCCCGTGTACAGCCCAACCGCGATCAATCCTGCTGCAAGGACGGCAAACCAAGGGATCATCCGCCCTGCGAGTGGATAAAAAGCCTGTGGCGATGAATACTTGAACCAGTTAATGCCTTGGGCGCTCATAACGATGTCTTATTCCAATGCAATGCGTAAAGCAACTGCCGTAGCCCATGGAGCAAACGCAAGTGAAAGCAGGAAGCAGGCTCCAAGTAAGGACAGATTCGCTTCGCTGCCGATTCCAGCTAAACTATTCGAAACGGCGCCAGCCCCAAAGATCAGCACCGGAATAAAAAGTGGAAGCACCAGGAGGGCAACCAGTAAGCCACTCCCACGCAATCCAAGAGTTAATGCAGCTCCAATGGCTCCAATCATACTCAACGTCGGCGTACCAAGCAAGAGCGATAACGTCAACACCCCCAACGATTCTCCGCTCAGCCCGAACTGCAAACCGAGGAGAGGCGAGAGCAGGACCACTGGCAAGCCAGAGATGACCCAGTGCGAGAACACCTTGGCAATGACCAAGACAGCCAGAGGTTGAGGGATCAAGAGCGTCTGCTCTAACACACCATCGAGATAATCCGCAGTGAACAAGCGCCCCAACGACAACAGACACGCAAGCAAGGCCGTAACCCAGAGCACGCCGGAGGCGATCATCCTCAGAACCGCCGGCTCCGGCCCGACCCCCAACGGAAAGAGGCTCGCGACGATGACGACGAAGAATACCGACATCGCCACATCCGAGCGGTGCCGCATGGCCAGCAGAAGATCCCGTCGGACAACGCCGCGTAATGCCTCACTCAGACTGGGCTGACTCATCGAGTCAGCCTCAGGTGCTGAATGCAATCAGATGGAAGATCGATCTCCTGGTGCGTGGCGACGACCACCATGCCACCATGACTCAGGTGCGACTGGAGATGCCGGGTCAAGTAACTTGTGGCTGTAACATCGAGTGATGCAAATGGTTCATCCAAGAGCCATAACGGACGGGTGGAAAGCCAGAGACGCGCCAGAGCCACGCGGCGCTTTTGTCCTTGCGAGAGAACGCGCGTCGGCAGACGATGGATCGGTCGCCCAAGACCGACTGCCTCCAACGCCTTCTGCACAACTCCACTCGCACTTTCATCGCCTGCCAGGCAGGCAGAGACCGTAAGGTTTTCAACTGGAGTCAGCTCATCCTTGATTCCGTTGAGATGCCCTACGTAAGTAAGCTGAGCACGATACAGTTCCTTAAGCTGGCGAATGTCTTTCCTCTGCCAAAGAATCGTGCCGTTATCAGGCGACAACAACCCGCACAGCATGCGAAGGAAGCTGGTTTTTCCACTGCCGTTCTCACCGACCACGGCCAGTAGAGTGCCGGGCTTGACCGTCACGCTGATATCGGAAAACAGCAGCCGCTCTCCCCGGCTGCCGCTCAGTGCGACGGTTTGAAACATATTCGGAGAAGTTCCATTGGGATTGAAGAAAAGGAATGGCCGCAGCGTTGAATCTTACCGGGTCGTATTGTTGGCGATTGTTTTCTCAGCACCGGCTGACGTCTCATCACAATAACCACTGTCGCGAAGCGGTAATCCCTTCGGGAGACCGATGTCACTCCATGGCGAGGGAGGCTCAGAAAAGGACACACTTCTAAGGTTTTGATTGTCGCCCATCTGATACCGGCAAGTCAAAGATGGGTCGATGCGGCATGGAATAGATCCATCAGATTTTCATAATCGGACAGCCGGAGAATCGGGAAGCCCACAGAAATGCATTTGGGATTTTCGCATGCATTGCGAGGGGGCTAGAATCTTGCCCTGCTTTAATGGCATCATAGAGCGATGTCTTTAGATTATGATCAGGTGACCAGGCATAAAGCTACGTAGCGGAATCGCTTGGCCGTACGGAGTAACGGCTCATCGCAAGACCCCATAACAGGAAGGTGCAGCATATCTATGATTAGGCAAGTGACAGGCGCAAGCTTTATCATGCTCGTTCTTCTTGCCGCATTGTACCACCCTGAATACGCTGCTGCCCATGGAGGACAGAGCGGAGAAGACGACCCCTGTCTGCGCCGAATCGGAGAACGGGTGATACATTTCAGCGCCTATCAGCCCCAATACGAGTTGAAAGATGAGTACTGCACAGACATTCCCAAGGAAGGCGACACCTTTCTGGTCGTAGACCTTGTCGATCCGCTGCTTCGCAAAGAGCCGGTCGGAATGAGAGTCGTGAAGGGGAACGGGAGCAATGAGGCGGATGATCAGATTGTGGCAGATATTCGTCCAACTACCCATCCGGACGGCGTGCTCCGGGGCGAAGCCAGGCTGGCTGAGGGCATCTATACAGTTATCATTTCGGCAGAAAAACAGAATCTGATGAAGCGACCGCAGTATCTCTTGCGGGTGCATATGGTCGATTATCAGAAGCTGGTGCAATCCACGGTCGTCCCAGCGCTGGGCGTGCTGCTGGGAATTTGGCTCTTGTACAAGCTCTTACGATCAAAGTGGGTACGCAATTGGTGGGCAGTCCTCCGTTCATAAGGAGCCGAGCATTCCGGCCTGCGTGCATATGATTCAACATTCGAGATGGAGGATCCTGGCAAATGGTTAAGCAACTATTCAGACCTATCGGCTTGTGCCTGTTGATGTTGGCAATGGGGGCGCCATTCTTCCCCTCGCAGGCCCAGGCTCACGGAGGGCTGGCGCTAGCAGAAGACATGTGCCGGCTCACGATCGGCCCATATAACATGCATTTCACCGGATATCAGCCTGACAACACACGCAATAAAGAGTTCTGCGAAGACATTCCCGCGACGGGCCGTACGGTCGTGGTGCTCGATTATATGGAAGATGCACTCCGCCCGTTGCCCACCGAAGTTCGGATCATCAGGGATACAGGTTCGGAGCAGGATCTTCAGGCCATCACGGTCCTGCATCTGCCGCCCAAGGTCTACCCCGCCGGCTCGGTCAACTTCGAATACAACTTCGATAAACCCGGGAAATTTGTCGGACTGGTAATGGTGGGCGACAAGCAGGAGCTTGTATCGCGATTCCCGTTTTCGGTCGGGGAAACAAAAATATGGTTACCCCCCTCCTATTTCTTAATTGCGTTCGCAGGAGTTGCGGTGATCGGGGTGATCATCTTTGCCATGCGAGGGCGTGGTAATACGTCTAGCAAGACTGTTTCCTAGGCGACTGACCGGCGATCCAATGGCGCCGATGCAGGCGTGTTTCTAGTTCAACGAGAACATTAAAAAGGCGACTCAGAAACTCACGCGAGAAGGATACTGACGATGTCTTTGCGATTTCCTTTAAAATTAGTCATGGTGATCTGCGTGATGCTGGCGATCGGAACTCCGCTTTCCCCACAGGCCCAGCACTTTCATGAATTAGACAAAAACTTCTGCATACTCAAGTTTGGGCCCTACGGTATGCACCTTACCGAATATCAGCCTGACACTTCAGACCGGCAGGAACTCTGCGGGGATGTTCCGTCGACCGGCCGCACCGTGATCGTGCTCGATTTTATCGAAGGGGAGCTCCGCTCGTTGCCCGTCGAGGTCCGGGTCATCAAGGACACGGGCTCGGAGCAGGATCTTCAGGCCATCACAGTCGTTCACGTGCCGGCCAAAGTCTACACAGGGGGGTTCATCAATTTCGAACATAGCTTCAGCCAGCCGGGCAAATTCATCGGGATCATCACCGTTCGCGGCAAGGAAGAACATGTTGCGCGATTCCCAATCTCAGTAGGAGAAGGTGGAGTCGTTTCACACTTGATGCACTACTTGATGGTGATAGTCCCGATTGTCGCTATTGCCGGTGGAGCGGCAATCTTCTTTCTTGTGCGAGGCCGTCGCAAATCCCCGGTCAACACAGTGTCGTAGGCAACAGGCCAACTAGCTTCCCGAGCACACAGTGCCGAACTATGATGGCCACATGGCCGATTGTTACGTGTCAGTTCAGCAGCGACAATGAGGAGGAGATCCGATGAAATCATGGGCGATTCACGCGCTCAAGCACATCGTGGCAGGCTCAGCGATGGCGATGATTCTGTGCGTGCATGCTGCCCCGACGCTGGCGCATTCCATGCTGGTCAAGGCAGAGCCACCACGTCGGGCTGTCCTCGCCCAAGCGCCGGCACAGGTGCAACTCTGGTTTAACGAGGAGATTGAAGGCGACTACGCATCGCTGGTTGTCCTCGATGCCGAGAAGCATCCTGTCACTGAGGTCAAACCAACACTCGCTCCAGACGACCCTAAATCCATCGTCTTGCTGTTGCCGGAGTTGACGCCCGGAAAGTATTCCGTGAAGTTTCGGGTGCTGTCGGTAGATGGTCATGTGGTGGAGTCGTACTTCGACTTCTCTGTAAAGGGCAAAGTGCAAAAGAAATGATCGAGGTCATCGGCGCGCTGTTCCGCTGGCTACAGCTTGCGTCCAACATGATCCTGATCGGCGGCTGCGTCTTTCTCGCGATTGCCGCGCGCGCGACCACTGAACGTCACACCCCTTGGCTCGCCCGTCTGAATCGGGCGTTACCGTGGCTTTCTGTCACCCTGCTGCTGGGTCTGGTGGGTTTGCTGGCCACAACGACTGCGCAGGCCACGGGCGTGGCCGAAAATGCCTGGCGCCTGGAAGCCTGGTTAGATCTCTTACAAAAAACTCGCATAGGGCTCATCTGGAAGGTGCGCGCTAGCCTCGCGCTTCTCGTGTTCGGAGTGGCGCTCTATGTCCGGTTCTCATCTCAGGCGCGCTGGCAATATGTGTTGTACGCGACCGTCGCTGCGCTCACGCTGGCTGCTGGATCACTCGCAAGCCATTCCGCCGCTGACGAACTGTCCGTCACATCAGTACTGCCTTACGCGCTGCATACCGTTCTGGCAAGCGTCTGGTTCGGAGGGTTGCCGGCCTTTCTCACCGTCTTGTTCACCACGACCCATACGCGTACGCACAACGAGACCGATCGGTCAAGCGTCCAGACTCTGAAACAGTTCTCGAAAATGGCGTTGCCTGTGATGATCGTGGTCGTGGCCACTGGCATTATCGTGACCGATCGCATGGTAGATACGAACTATGCCTCATTGGTCGCAACAAGCTGGGGTTGGTTTCTCAATACCAAGCTCGCGCTGCTCGCCGTGATTCTTGTGATCGCCGCGCGCGCGCGCCTCGTCTGGCTACCGGCGCTCGATCAGCGCGCAGATGTGGCAAAGGCCAGTGGGCAAAAGCTTCGAAAATGGGTCACGCTCGAAGTCCTGCTCGCGTTAGTGCTGGTCGTGGCAGCAACACTGTTGTCGAGCGCCGTGCCAGGAAAGCATACCATCATTGAAGACTGGCCTTATCCCTTCCGCTTCTCCATCGATGCCACCTGGGGCGGGGTAGGCATGATGATCGGCTCGGGGATCGGAGTCGCGCTGCTTATCCTGGCAGTCGGAGCGGTCGCCCTCGGTCGGTCCAAACGCTGGGAAATGAAGTGGCGCATTGCCATCCCGGCCATACTGGCGGTCTGTGCGCTGGTTGCAGCGCTGCCTCCCCTTGCCACTCAGGCCTTTCCGGAAACCTACCGTAAGACGCCGGTCCCGTTCGATGCCATTTCCGTTGCCAATGGCGCAACCATATTTGCCTCGAATTGCGTGCCCTGCCACGGACCCCAAGCCAAGGGCAACGGCGTTTTGGCCAAAACCCTCGCGATCCCGCCAGTGGATTTGCTTACGGAGCCTCACACAGCCAAGCATACCGCAGGGGACTTTTTTCACTGGCTGACCCACGGTATTCCCGGTACAGGCATGCCGGCGTTTGCCGACAAACTCTCGGAAGAGGATCGTTGGGATGTCGTCAACTTTCTCCATGCCACTTCCCGTGGCTATCAGGCACGTCTCATCAACCCCTACGTCGCCCCCAATCAAGCCTATATGGCCCCGCAGAACTTCTCCTATTCCGCGCATGACGGGACGAGCGGCACCTTGAAGGATTTCCGCCGAAAGAAAGCAGTGTTGTTGGTTCTCTTTTCATTGCCGGAGTCGCGCGCGAGGCTGGATCAGTTGCAGTCAGCGTATCCCGCCCTACGCGACAGTAATACGGTGGTGCTGGCAGTGCCTGCAAATGATCACGACCCGCAGGAAACAGGAGCCATCACAGCACACGTACCTTTCCTCTTGGCAACGCAAGGCGCACCTGAAATTACACGCAGCTACGCTCTGTTCCGCAGAACCCTCAGCAACCCAGATCTAGCCGGCGAGGGAACCACACCCAAGCATATGGAATTCCTGATTGACCGTTACGGCTATTTGCGGGCGCGCTGGATCCCTGCGGTGGACGGATCGGGATGGACAGATATCGCAGAACTACTGCGACAAATCGAGCAACTCAATCGAGAAAAAGAGCTCCGCCCGCCACCGGACGACCACGTACACTGAGGTTCATGCGCAAGCAGAAAAGGGGCAGGGTAGAGTGCGAGCGCACGATTCAATGGCCGCTTTTAGGTAGCGAGCTGGACGTCGTGATCGTCACCAACACAGAAGAGGCCCCTGCTGTTTGGGCAGCATGTTCCCTTCCTTATAGGAGCGCCTTGCGGTGCGTTGACAACGCGGCGGTGCGCCGTATTGTCAGGTTGTCGCAGTATACCTGTCCTGGCGTCTTGCCACCCAACGCCCTGTGCGGCCTATGTCAGCTGTAGACCGCCAGGTACCGCTCCAATCCCTGTCGAGCTGCGCTGATGCTGTCGTAGGCCTGCAATTACACCTCATATTTCACGCTCCGCCACAGCCGCTCCACAAACACGTCGTCTCGCCAGCAGCCGCTTCAGGAGTTGGCATTGCCGAACCTCCCTCATGAGAGTACCACGCATGAGGGACAACACAGGGTGCTTGATTTTTAATAGATGTTTGTATAACTTCGTCATCCCTACCCCCTATGTATTTAATTCCAGTACGCCCTAAGCATACTGGGGTCACACCGTGGAGGACTATATGCGAACCCTCGCCAAGTTCGAGCAGCGTTTCGCCACAGAAGGCGCCTGCCGCGCCTACCTGGCTCGGCTGCGGTGGCCCGACGGGTTCTGTTGTCCCCAGTGCACGACCAGCGGCAGTTGGACTACCACCAGATGCCTTCTGATGTGCCGCCGATGTGGATACCAAGCCTCGGTTACGGCTGGGACGATTTTCCATCGAACCCGGCTTCCCCTACAGGACTGGTTTCGAGCCATGTGGTGGATGACCGATCAGAAACAACGTCTTAGTGCTTTGAGACTCCAGCGACTATTGGGAATTGGCAGTTACAGGACGGCGTGGTTGTGGTTGCAAAAGCTACGGCGCGCATTTGTCCTGCCGGATGTGGACAGACTGAGAGGCCGAGTTGAAGTGGACGAAATACATATGGGACGCCTCGAAGCTGGACGGGGTCGTCGGTACTTAGAGAGCAACGCGCTCGTGGCGATCGCCGCGCAAATTGATGGGAAGGGAATTGGCCGTATCCATCTGCGTCGAATTCCGACCGCCTCTCCCAACCAACTCGTTGCCTTTGTAAAACACGTGATTGAACCAAGTTCCATCATTATCACAGACAGATGGAAGGCCTATGCAGGGTTGAAGCAAGAAGGGTTCAAACACCGACCGCGTTCAATCAACGCGAGCGGCAAAACAGCGTCGAACTTGTTACCTCGCGTGCACCGAGTGGCCTCCTTGTTTAAGCGCTGGTTAGTGAGTACGCATCAAGGCGCCTTGTCCCGTGAACAACTAGATTTCTATCTCAATGAATTCACGGTTCGATTCAACCGTCGAACCTCCAAAGACCGTTGGCAACTATTCTACAAACTTGTCGCGCAGGCTATTGTTATTGAGCCTGCCCCCTACTCAAGGCTGGTTGCAAGTACCTCCTAGAAGCTGAGTACTTTAGGTGACGAAACTGGAGTTAAGTGCATAGCCATTTGCACGCATTTTGCAGGCGGAAAGGATGCAGCTTTCACCTTGGATATTCTACTTGACATCAAGAAACTGTATCCGCTAATCTCCCGCCACGCAGAGCAAACGGTAGTAATAGTAGCAATGTTCCGTCGGAGAATTTTTCTTCGGCATAAGCGGTGGGTCTCAATCACTTAACAAGGAGGTCAGGGTATGGCGAGTACAACCACATGGGGGGG
>JAKDNQ010000292.1 GCA_030456405.1 Nitrospira sp. | reverse complement strand
CGTTCACGATTGAGCTGTTCAAGCCGGTCTGCCAACTGCTGCGCCTCGGACGGATTGTCCGTCGTCAGCAAACGCACGCCCAACATCGCGTCGTCCAATCGCCCGGCAGCATTGATGCGCGGCGCTAACTTGAAGGCGATTGTTTCTGCCGTGCAATCCCGTGTCACTCCTGCCGCCTGCTTCAAGGCCCTGACGCCGCACCGAGCGCCACGGGACAACTGCGCCAGTCCTTCGCGGACAAAACCCCGATTCTCATTCTGCAGGGGAACCACATCGGCGACCGTCGCCAAGGCCACGAGGTCGAGCAACGACTCCAACGGTACCCCGGCGGCCTCGTAGCGCAACTGATAGGCCTGCGCCACCTTATAGGCTAGTGCTGCGGAACAGAGTCCCCGAAAGGGATAGATAGCACCGGCTCGGTGTGGATTAAGCACCGCCACGGCCGGCGGCATCTCCTCGTCGCTCTGGTGATGGTCCGTCACGATCACGTCCATGCCGAGCCGAGCCGCCAATCCAATTTCTTTATGCGAGGTCGTCCCACAATCGGAGGTCACCAACAGCGAGATTCCTTCGTCATGCAAACGCTGCACAGCGCCGAGATTGAGTCCATAGCCTTCGCGCAGACGATGCGGGACATACGCCCGAACCTGCGCGCCCAACCCGCCAAAGAACGACAGATAGACGCTGGTCGCCGTAATCCCATCGACATCGTAGTCGCCGTAGAAACAGATCGGCTCATGAGTCGTCACGGCGCGATGCAACCGCTCGACTGCCTGCTCCATATCGGGAATCAGAAATGGATCGTGTGGTGTCTGAAGCGACATCCATGTTGTCGCTTCATCCGGTGTGGTTACGCCACGAGCTAAGAACAGCGACGCTGTGGCAGGGGAAATCGAAAGGGCCTGGGTTAATGAAGCCCGCTGAGAGAGATTGATATCACGGAAAACCCATAGCTTAGGCTTCACGAGAACCTCTTGAATGACTCTGCGCCTCGAGCGAGGCTAACTATCTGAGAATTAAAGGGATACTAGTCTCTCAGCCCCGCGTTGTCAAACTGGCTGGACGGGTTGGTCTGGTTCATTTGGTTTGTTTCGTTCATCTGGTTAGTCTCGTTCAACTAAACAAACCAAATAGACTAAACAAACCAGAGCAACCAGCCGGTATTATTTCAGTGGCCTGCTAAACAGCGGAGTGTGATGAGGAGAAAGGAAAAGAAGGGAGAAGGTTCACCTGACTAGAGGCGCTACTCCCCTCCTTTTTGTACGTAGTTCTTGACGAATTCTTCTGCGTTTGTTTCGAGCACGTCGTCAATTTCATCGACCAGCTTGTCGATGTCTTCTTTCAACTTCTTGCCGGCTTCGACAACCTTTGGATTGGCCTTGACCTCTTCCTTCCCTTGAGGCTCTCGCCTGGGTTCCTGCTTGCGCTCTTGTTTCTCCATCCGAGCACCTCCCGTGATTCTGGGAAACTCTCGTGGATCAGCCACCAGCGTGATCCTGTACGATTAACTTACTCCACGATTCTTTCGGCCGTCAAGCCACGATAGCAAACGTGAAGCGTCTCTCGTCACTCGTGAAGCGTATTTCGTCGAAGACCAGGAGCATTCAGTCACGCGAGATACGAAAGACGAACGACGAGCTACGCGTGTCGTGCTGTCATACGAGCAGCGACACGATGAGTAGCGCTACAATATTGATGACCTTGATCATCGGATTCACTGCCGGGCCAGCCGTATCCTTATAGGGATCGCCGACCGTATCGCCCGTCACCGCCGCCTTGTGGGTATCCGTCCCCTTCTTACCTTGTTCTTCAATAAACTTCTTGGCATTATCCCAAGCGCCGCCGCCGCTTGTCATCGAAATCGCGACGAACAGACCAGTGACAATACTGCCGACGAGCATGCCGCCCAAGGCCTGCGGTCCCAAAACCACACCGACCACAATCGGCGAGATGACTGGAATCAACCCCGGCACCATCATCTTCTTGATCGCCGCCTGTGTCACAATATCCACGCAGGTCCCGTATTCCGGCTTGCCGGTCCCCTCCATGATCCCCTTGATCGTCCGGAACTGCCTGCGCACTTCTTCCACCACAAGACCGGCTGCCTCCCCCACCGCTTTCATACAGAGAGCCCCGAAGATAAAGGGCAGCATCCCACCCAAGAAGAGTCCGACTAGGACAGAAGGATTGGAAAGATCAAACGTGCTCGCGCCGCTCCCTTTTGCCACCTCACGCGCATATTCGGCAAAGAGCACCACCGCCGCAAGGCCAGCCGATCCGATCGCATAGCCCTTGGTCACCGCCTTCGTCGTGTTACCGACCGCATCTAATGGATCGGTGATGTCCCGCACCTCTTTACCGAGGTGTGCCATCTCCGCAATGCCACCTGCGTTGTCTGTGATCGGACCGAATGCATCGATCGCCACCACGATACCGGCCATCGACAACATCGAGACTGCCGCAACCGCCACACCGTATAATCCGCCCGACGCCGCCCCGCCGCAAATCCAATAGCTCCCGAGAATCGCAGCCCCGATCACGACGACCGGCCAGGCTGTCGCCTCCATTCCGACCGCCAATCCTGCGATGATGTTGGTCGCATGGCCTGTTTCGCTGGCCTTGGCAATAGCCTTGACGGGCTTATAGCTCTTGGACGTGTAGTAATCGGTGATAAAGACGAGCGCAAGCGTGACAGCCAAGCCGATCAAGGCCGCAAGGTAATAGCTCAACCCGCTCACGCCGCCCACGCCATCCATAATCGCAGAGGTCACGGGAAAGAAGGCAATCGCCGCAATGCCGCCCGCCACAAACAGGCCCTTGTACAGCGCCGTCATGATCTCACCGCCCTGGCTCACCTTCACAAAGAAAATACCGATGATCGTCGCGAAGATCGTCACGCCTCCGAGGGCCAGAGGATACAGAATCGGAGCACTGACTCCCTTGAATAGTGTGAAGGCCAACACCATCGCCGCCACCGTCGTCACCGCATAGGTCTCGAAAAGGTCAGCAGCCATACCGGCACAATCGCCGACATTGTCACCCACATTGTCTGCAATGACAGCCGGGTTGCGAGGATCGTCTTCCGGAATTCCCGCTTCGACTTTTCCCACGAGGTCTGCGCCGACATCCGCCGCTTTGGTATAGATACCGCCGCCCACACGGGCGAATACCGAAATCAAACTGCCGCCGAACCCAAGACTCAGCAACGCATGGATTGCTTTCTCCTGGCCAGCAAACTGCGAGGCCAGCGTATAGAAGATGGTGATAGCCAGCAAGCCTAAGCCGATCAACAAGAGCCCCGTCACTGCGCCGCCACGGAACGCCACGGTCAGCGCGGAATTCATCCCCTGATGGGCAGCCTGCGCCGTACGGACGTTCGCCCGCACCGCGATAACCATTCCCACGTAGCCAGCCAGCGACGACGCGCCTGCTCCGATCAAAAATCCAACCGCGGTGAGTAATCCGAATTTATCGGAGACTGCGCCCGCCCCCCACAACAAGGCGAATAACACAGCAGCCACAACGGCGACGGTCTTATATTGGCGGTTCAGATAGGCGCTTGCGCCCTCCTGAATGGCCTTGGCAATGTCCTGCATCTTCTGATTGCCGGCATCAAGCTTAAACACCCACATGGCCAGGTACAGACCATAGACAATACCGGTCACCGCCGCTACCAACGCAAACGTAATAATAACTGAGTCGCTCACAGGTCACTCCTCTTATTAGGTGAGGGGCTCTTATGTCACACGGCTCCTTATGGCTTCAACCCATCAAAAGTACATGTGGGGGGAAAACCGCAGGGTGTTGCAGGTGCAGCCGA
>JAKDNQ010000291.1 GCA_030456405.1 Nitrospira sp. | reverse complement strand
CCGAAACAGCCAAGGATGTTAGGTGATACCCACCTTCGAGCGACGAGAGGATGCGCCCACCTGCATGGCGCTTGGCGATACCGGCTACGATGCCTGTGAGGTCTGCATAGCCCTCTTCTGTCAACCTCATACTCGCGAGCGGATCGTCTTTGTGCGCATCGAAGCCGGCGGAGACAATTACAAACTCCGGTTTGAACGCATCGGCCGCCGGCGCCAACGATTTCTGAAAGACAGCGCGATACTCCTCATCACCCTCACCTGCTTCCATCGGCATATTGATCGTAAACCCTTCCCCTACTCCTTTGCCTCGCTCCGTCGCGCGGCCCGTGCCAGGATAGTGGGGATACTGATGGGTGCTGAAAAAGAGCACGGAAGGATCGTCTTCGAAGCTGTGCTGGGTACCATTCCCATGGTGTACATCCCAATCGACAATCAAAATACGCTTGAGACCATGCTTCTTCTGCGCATAGCGCGCGGCAATCGCCACATTATTGAAGAGACAGAAGCCCATCGCGCGCTCTGTCTCAGCATGATGCCCCGGTGGCCTCACCGCGCAGAAGACATGGTTCACTTGCCGGCTCATGATCGCATCGACCGCAGCCAACGCCCCGCCAGCTGCCAGATAGGCGGCGGTCAAAGAGCCGGGAGACATTGAAGTATCGGGATCGAGCGATACTCGTCCGCTCTTCGGTGCATGATTCTTCAGCATCACAAGGTACGAGGCTGTGTGGATTTGCGTAATCCATTCATCTTCAGCCTCTCGCGGTTCAATCCTGGTCAGCCGAGCCGCCGTACCACTTCGCTCCAACTGCTGCATGATGGCACGCAGCCGACTAGGCGACTCAGGATGCCCGGCCCCCATGTCATGGCCGAGATATGCCGGATGGTAAACGAGACCCGTTTTACCCATAATGCTCCAGCTTACTTGCCCAGCAGGACGCTCAAAATGGCTGCCAGCGAGGCCGCAGCGAGCGAGATGCCGAGGCGTACTACTCAGTACGTTGAGGCGTTGAGCGACGCGAGAACGAAGCTGGCAGGCTTTTTCAGCGTCCTGCCGAATCGTAGCATGCAGGAAAGCGCATAGACAACGAGCGCTTGCCACTGCTATCGTTTCTTGAATTGGAGGGAGAGATGCCAAATCGACGAATCGAACCGCTCAAAAAAGTCCTGGCGATTGACCCGAACGACGAAGTAGCCTGGTTCGGTCTCGGAAAAGCCTACATGGAAGATGCAAACTTCGAAGAAGCAGCCAAGGCCCTTCAACAATGTGTCGCAGTCAAACCCACCTATTCAGCCGCCTACTATGCCTGGGCGCAATCACTGCACAAACTGGGTCGAATCGACGAGTGCCGAACCGTCTGCGCCACCGGCATCGAAATCTCCACGAAAAACGGCGACGCGATGGTGACGAAGAATCTAGAGATGCTGAAACTTTCATTGCCATTGTGAAGCCAGGCTTCTCGCCTATGTCTCCTTTCCGACTTCCCCCTTGGGCCATTCGTCTCGCGCGTCGCCAACAGAGGCCCATCCTGACGGTTCGCGACCGCATGCGCTTCGTCATACAGTTGGCACAGACCAACGTCGCGCAGAAGACCGGAGGACCATTCGGCGCCGCCGTGTTCGAAACCACAAGCGGTCGGCTCGTGTCCATCGGAATCAATCTCGTCATGTCGGCGAACTGCTCACATGCCCACGCCGAGATGGTCGCCCTCGCCAACGCGCAACAGGCCATCGGACATTACAGCCTTCGTGCGGACGGCATGCCGAGGCACGAGCTTGTCACGAGCTGCGAGCCCTGCGCCATGTGTTATGGAGCCATCCCCTGGGCCGGAATTTGGAAAGTCATCTGCGGCGCCCGAGTAAGCGATGCGGAGGCGATCGGATTCGATGAAGGTCAAAAACCGAAGAACTGGGTGACGGCGTTCAAGAAACGAAAGATCGCCGTGATTCGGGATCTATGCCGGAATGAGGCTGTGGTTGTCCTTCAGCACTACAAGAACGCTGGAGGCGCCATCTATTAACGCCTAGCAGGGATCGTACCGTATGGTTCTCAAAGCGGCGACGCGATGGTGACAAAGAACTTGGAGATGCTGAAGGGAACGCTGCCCGCCTGAGAACTCAGAAACGACACCTTTTCTCCGTACGCACCCGCTCTGTGAACATACAGCCGACAGGCTGCACATCTGTCGGGATGACTGAAAGAGTCGCCTTTCAGCTCGACAGGGAAGTCGTGCCTGCGTAGAATGGCTGCTGTAACAAGTCCGTTTCATCCTGCCCTTTGCATAAAGGAGCCATGAAAACCATAAATGACATTCGTCGTATTATTCATCAGCATCAGGATGCGCTCGCCGACAAATATGGTGTCAATATCGTGGGGCTGTTCGGTTCGTACGCCAGGCAAGAACAGCGACCCGACAGCGATATCGATTTACTGGCCGATATCCTGAGACCCATCAGCCTGCTCGAACTTGTCGGGGCCGAGCTGTATCTCGGCGAAGTCCTCGATGCCAAAGTGGACTTGATTCCCCAGCGGGACGTGCGAGAAGAACTGAAGGCAGCGATTTTACGAGACACTGTGGCCCTATGACTCGACACGTGGCCTTGTATATCAAGGATATCCTCGTAAGCATGCGCGATGCGGAGGAGTTCATCAGGGAATGTCCTACCAGCAATTCATGGATGATAAGAAAACATTCAACGCCGTGGTGCGGGCGATCGAGGTGATCGGAGAAGCGGCCAAGAACGTGCCACTCACTATTCGTGACCGATATCCCGCCATTCCGTAGAAGGAAATGGCAGGCATGCGGGATAAGGTCACGCATTTCTATTTCGGGGTCGACCGCGAAGCAATTTGGATAGCCGTGAAGGAGCGAATCCCCTCGCTCAAACCGACCATTGAGCAAATACTCAAAGACCTGAGCTCCGCCGAAGCGTGATGGGCCCAGACACATTTGGAAGCTTGAGGGAAGCGGTACACCAGAGCGCAGGGACCCAGCTGGTTGGCGCCTCGCATTGGTGGAATGGCCACATCGAGCCGGGGATTGGCCTGGGCAGGGTCAAGCAAAGCTTGACACGGTGGCTTCCACCTGACATCGACATCTCCACGAAAAACGGCGACGCGATGATAACAAAGAATCTAAAGATGCTGAGAGAAAACTTGGGCTAATTCAGAAAATTCTAACTTACAGATTCGGACAGGATCTTTGTCATCTGACTTCCCCATTCTTTGCTTCCAACAGCAATAGCTACGAGCGTCTCGCAGGTCCCTTCATATGCTCCCGCTGAGAAAGCGCTGTTCACCGCAAACCATAGCGCTTCATCAAGCGCCTCATCTTCATGCCATGTGGTCATGATCACATCCTCGTCTGTCTCACCGGAATTTCTGCATACCACAGCTTCATCTATGATGTCGTGCACCCGTTTACAATCAGGTCCCCGCACACAAAAATAGACTGCGCCTTGGGCAAGAGCCCAATTGGCTATGTTGCTAATCTCATCAACAGACATGGGGCGAGCGTCCATAGCTAAAAACACGACGCAATGTTTGCCATGGATGGCTATGGGGGAGGAAAGATCCTTTGGGCTAGAAGCAAGAGCAGACAAGAGAAACCGTCCTTGCCCCCTCATTCTGCCGTGGTCCAGAGTTTCAAGACTCATGTACACTCACAAGAATTATCTCGCTCCTCAGTAGGAGATTCTAAAGAAGCGGCCGAGGCTGCCCTTTACTGCGCGCATCGAACGAATAACATGCTCCATCCAAGCTTGCTCGTTATCTCTTCAGGGATGGGGGCTGATTGATCTTCCACTGCGCGCGTCCAACGAG
>JAKDNQ010000009.1 GCA_030456405.1 Nitrospira sp. | reverse complement strand
TACGTAGTAACGATCAATTTGATAAGCAAAGACTATGCCCTTGGAGCGATAGAGCAACTGCGCGATGGACTTAAACAAAATGTAAAAGAGAATAGGGGTAATTAACCGCTGAGCGCGGATGAAATTGGACAGGAAGCGACTAATCCTATGTGCATGATAATGTGGTGATTAATGGCGATATTGCGCTGAGTTGTTGCGGGGATTTAGGTGAGGAAACCGCCTCTTTCCCTATGGATGATTGCGCGGGTGCCGACTCAACAATATATCTTGAGTGCCGGGAGGGGAAAGGGCGTTCGCAAACAGATCTTGTTCGGAGGTGTTCGTTTTGGAGCGTATGCAACAGCGTTGTGTCTTGGAGAGGTGGGGTCGATTCTCTCGATTCAACTAACCGCCGGACCTTTTGCATATAACGTTGTGGAAGATGCGTCGCCGATGGTAAGGGAGACCATGTCTCCCGGTTGAGCGGATATCGCGCGCTTCTCCCAGATGACGGTGATGTTGCCGTCCGATTTTCCCATACCTTGCTCAGCGGATCGCTTCGCGTCCCCTTCGACCAGGACGGGAATCGTCTTCTTTAGATACTCCCGGTTGCGCTCGTAGGAAATGTTTCGTTGGAGGTCGAAGAGTCGCATGACCCGTTCAGTCTTTACTGGTTCGGAAACATCGTCCAGAAACTTGCGCGCGGCGATGGTGTTCTTTCGCTCAGAATACTTGAAGATGTAGGCCGAGTGAAACCGTATCTCCTCGACAAGCCGGTAAGTCTCGGCAAAGTCTTGATCGCTTTCCCCACAGAAACCACAAATAATGTCGGTGCTGAGCACGATGTCAGACCGCATGGTTCGGATACGCTCGACCAAGGCGCGATACTCTTTGTTGGTATAGGTGCGATTCATCAAACCAAGGATGCGGTCGCTGCCGGATTGAAGCGGTAAATGAATCTGCTTGCAGATATTGGGGTGTCCCGCTACAGCTTCGAGCAACGAGAGTGGAAAGTCTTTTGGGTGAGGAGAGGTGAATCTCACGCGCTGGATGCCTGGTACATCCGCCACGGCTGTGATCAATCGCGCAAAATCCCAGTCCTCGAACCGGTAGGAATTGACGTTCTGCCCCAGGAGTGTGATCTGCTTGAACCCTTGGTCGGCGATTCGGTGAGCCTCCTGAACGATCCCCTCCGGATCGCGGGAACGTTCGCGTCCCCGAGTGTAGGGGACCACACAGAAACTGCAAAAATTGTCGCAGCCTCGCATGACGGCGATCCAGGCGTTTACCCCGTCGGTTCGGTCCGGCGCCACATCGTGATAGGTTTCATATTCCGACAGATCGACCGCGAGTCCCTTCTGATCGAGCCCCTCTTCTTGTGAGTGCATCGCGTTACGGATCAACATCGGTAGCTGGCGATAGGCATCCGGGCCGGCGAGCACATCGACCAGCGGTTGGATATCCGTCAGTTCCTCTTTCAGATTTTGTGCCATACAGCCCAGGACGCCCACGACCAACGGACGTTGTCGCTTCAGTTTTTTGAGTTCAGATAAGTGCTTGTAGACTTTATTGTGGGCATTCTCCCGAATCGCGCAGGTATTCATCAGAATCACATCCGCGCGCTCCCGCTCGTCGGTAAAGACAAATCCATCCTGTTTCATCAGCGAACGGACCAGTTCCGAGTCGTACTCGTTCATCTGGCAGCCAAAGGTTTCAAGGTGCACATGAGTCGGTGTGGACTTGATCGTCATAGGAGAGGCGCTCCTCGCATGGGCTGACGGCTCTCTTGCAGCTGTCCCACCGCCCACCGGTCCGACGCTCCGATAATCCGCACCTCTCTCAGGTGATTGGTGAGGTCGATGTGTGAGGGGACCCCGACTCGTAAAAAGTTGGCTGTCACCCCCGATTGGAAGCCGTCCACGACTCCTGACTCGAACAGAACGGACAGGGTCGATCCGATATACCGCTCCGCAAAGGCCAGACGTTTAAGACGGGACAGGTCTGCGAGTATCTTGGCTCGTTGCCGAGCGACGGCAATCGGGACCTGATCGGCTAATTTCGTCGCAGCAGTGCCGGGTCGTGGTGAATAGGTAAAGACATGGAAATAGGAAAATGGGAGTTCCTGCGCGATGCGCAGGGTGCGTTCGAAGGCTTCATCGGTTTCTCCGGGAAACCCCACCATCAGGTCGGTTCCCAGCCCAATGTGAGGAATTGTTCCCACAGCTTGCCGGATCAGACGGACATACTCTTCCACGTTGTACGGGCGATTCATGGTCGACAAGATGGTGTCGTCTCCGCTCTGGAGGGGAATATGGAGATAGGGGCAGAGTTTCGATGAGGATGCCATCCGGTCTAGGAGGGCGTGCGTAATCGTCGTCTGCTCGATAGAGGAAATCCGGATGCGCTCAAGTCCTTCGATCTTCTCCAATAGTGCGATCAACCCGACGAGATCGACGTCACCCTGTCGATATTGCCCGACGTTGACGCCGGTCAGCACAATTTCTCTGTAGCCTCCTGCTGCAAGTATCTCGGCCTCTTGGGTCACGTCATCCAGGAGGCGGCTCCGCTCATGACCGCGCGCGAAGGGGATGAGGCAGAAGCTGCACATCACATTGCAGCCGTCCTGGATCTTGAGCAGCGCTCTGGTCGAGTCCGGTTCGCCGAACTCCGGTAGGGAAAAATTTTCTCGATCAATGGTGCGGGTATGCAGCACTTCCGGCGCCGGCTGCTTCTTCAGGGCATGGGGAGCAGGAAGAAATGACGGCAAGTCCCATTTAAATTGATTGCCGACGATAAGATCGATTCCCGGAATGCGGCGCAACTCATGAACGCCGGTCTGGGCGTAACAGCCGGTCACTGCCACAAAAGCATCGGGGGAATGTCTCAACGTTTTACGGATGACGTATCGGCAGGTCCGTTCTGCCTCCTCTGTCACAGAGCAGGTGTTCACGACGAGTAAGTCGGTCGGCTCGCCGAACTCGACGACGCGATAACCATCGCGTTTCAAGCGAGCTGAGAGCACCGCAGTTTCTGCTTGGTTCAGCCGGCAGCCGAGTGTATGGAGAGAGGCACGTTTCATCATAGCGGGGGCATTATAGGGAGATCTTTGCGATAGGAGCAAGGATCTGGCGCGAGTCGTAACTTCTCTCGCTTCGTGCCCCAACCCTTCCAACACAACCTGACGCATACTTCCGGTGCCACGAAGCCGCCACATGGCCACAGGGTATGACAAACTGACGGACAACCGACTACATCTTGTCAGCATAATCGTCCCCAGGCGAACTTCCACTAAATACTAGGGCTTTCCCTAGTAGAGCAAACCGCTGTGTGCGTATACAAGAACATGCCAATGATGAGCCAGGAGGCTGCACGCTCACCATCCTTAGCTTGCGCTGTGAACCAAACAGGGGGTACTCCGTGCCCGACACCAAAGCGAACGACACCGGCAACAAAGAAGCGCCGAAGGATTCATTCCAGGCCACTCCTCCAGCCATGTCGTTGCCCAAAGGCGGAGGCGCGATTCGCGGGATGGGCGAGAAGTTCGCCGCGAATCCGGTCACTGGCACGGGTTCGATGACTGTGCCGATCGCGACCTCACCGGGCCGCTCGGGATTCGGTCCACAACTCTCTCTTTCTTATGACTCAGGCGCCGGGAACGGCCCCTTTGGGTTCGGCTGGTCTTTGTCTCTGCCGGCGATCACGCGCAAGACCGATAAGGGCTTACCTAAGTATCTCGATTCCGACGAGTCCGATGTATTCGTACTGTCCGGTGCTGAAGACCTTGTTCCTTGGCTTGTGGAAGTCGACGGCGAATGGGTGCGCGAGGTGTTGCCGCCTCGAACCGTGGATGGACGGGATTATCATATCCATCGCTACCGACCCCGTATCGAAGGACTGTTCGCGCGCATCGAGCGCTGGACCAACCAGGCCGATCCTAGCGATACCTTCTGGCGATCCATCTCCAAAGACAACATCACAACCTGGTACGGCAAGACGGCGGAAAGCCGCATCGCAAATCCATCCGATCCGGCACGTATCTTCAGTTGGCTCATCTGTGAGAGCTACGATGATAAAGGCAACGTCATCTCCTATGGTTACAAGGCAGAGAACTCCGAAAATATCGATCTCGGCCAGGTCCACGAGAAAAACCGCACCCCGCAATCCCGTGCCGCCAACCGCAACCTGAAAGACATTCGCTACGGCAACCGCGTGCCGTACTTTCCGGTGTTATCGGAAGCGCAACCGGTCACGCCTCTTCCTGACGAATGGCTGTTTGAAGTCGTATTCGATTACGGCGAGCACGATACTGAGGCGCCGGTCCCCCAGGAAACAACGTCCTGGCCCATACGTCCAGATCCATTTTCGTCTTATCGCGCGGGTTATGAAGTACGGACGTACCGTCTGTGCCAGCGGGTTTTGATGTTCCACCACTTCCCCGACGAAGCCGATGTCGGCGAGAATTGTCTCGTGCGC
The DNA here is from genome assembly GCA_030456405.1 of Nitrospira sp. Next base: position 20,025 of record JAKDNQ010000009.1, on the reverse strand, counting down.
TCGACCGACTTCAGCTATTCCTACGAGGCCGCGCCTGCTGATCCGCGCAACCCCATCTTCTCGTTCCTGCTGTCGGCCACCCAATCAGGGTACAGACGCAGAGCGGCCGGCGCCTATTTAGAAAAGTCTCTGCCGCCACTTGAGTTCGAGTATACGCAACCCACGATCGACGAGACGGTACGCGACGTCGACGCAGAGAACCTTGAAAATCTCCCCTACGGCCTCGACGGCAGCCACTATCAATGGGTGGACCTCGATGGCGAAGGACTGTCCGGCGTCTTGACCGAACAGGCCGAAGGCTGGTTCTACAAGCGTAATCTCAGCCCGATCAACGAGCGACTAGAGGGAGCGCTGCGCGTCATCACGCCACGCTTCGCACCCACCGAAACGGTGACCGAGCGCCCATCCCTCGCAGCCATCGCCGGTGGTCGTCAGCAACTCCTGGATCTCGCCGGCGACGGCCAGTTGGATCTTGTCGAGTTCGGAGGTCCAACGCCAGGCTTCTACGAACGCACTCTCGACGAGCGATGGGAACCCTTCACCCCCTTCATGCAACTGCCTGTGGTGGATTGGGCAAGTCCGCATCTCAAGTTTGTGGATCTCACCGGCGACGGCCACTCGGATATTCTCATCAGTGAGGACGAGGTCTTCTGTTGGTATCCCTCCTTGGCCGAAGACGGCTTTGGCCCGCCCGAAACGGTGCGCAAAGTCCTGGACGAAGAACAAGGTCCAGCGCTTGTGTTCGCCGACGCCACGCAATCCATCCACCTCGCGGACATGTCCGGCGACGGTCTCACCGATCTCGTGCGTATTCGCAATGGCGAGGTCTGCTACTGGCCAAACTTGGGCTATGGGCAGTTCGGAGCCAAAGTCACTATGGATAACGCGCCGTGGTTCGACCAGCCCGATCTGTTCAACCAACAGCGCATCCGCTTGGCCGATATCGACGGCTCCGGCGTGACCGATATTCTGTATCTCGGGCACAACGGCGTGCAGGTCTACTTCAATCAGTCTGGTAATGGCTGGAGTCCTCCACGCATCCTGAACCGGTTCCCGGCCATCGACAATGTCGTAGCCGTCACCGTGGTCGATTTGCTTGGCAACGGCACTGCCTGCCTTGTCTGGTCGTCACCGCTGCCGGGTGACGTGGGTCGCCAACTGCGCTACGTCGATCTGATGGGTGGCCAAAAGCCGCATCTGCTCGTCCGATCTGTGAACAACCTCGGCGCTGAAACTGTCGTTCACTACGCGCCGTCGACCAAGTTCTATGTGCAAGACAAGCTCGCCGGCCAGCCTTGGATCACGAAACTGCCGTTCCCGGTACATGTCGTCGAACGCGTCGAAACATTCGATCGCATCAGCCGCAATCGTTTCGTCAGCCGCTATACCTACCACCACGGGTATTTCGACGGCATCGAGCGAGAATTCCGAGGCTTCGGCCTGGTCGAGCAATTTGATACGGAAGAATTCGCGTCGCTCAGTCAGAGCGATACCTTCCCTGTCAGCGACAACATCGACGAAGCCTCTCACGTACCGCCGGTTCACACGAAGACCTGGTTCCATACGGGTCTCTATCTCGGGCGGGACCATGTGTCGGACTTTTTCGCCGGGTTGCTGGACGCGCAAGACCGTGGCGAATACTACCGAGAACCGGACCTGACCGATCCGGAAGCGAGAGCGCTGCTGCTTGACGACACCATCTTGCCGACCGGCCTAACTGTCGACGAAGAGCGCGAAGCCTGCCGCGCGCTGAAAGGGTCGATGCTGCGCCAAGAAGTGTATGCTCTGGACGGGACGGACGAAGCGCCGCATCCCTACACCGTCACCGAGCAAAACTTCACGATTCGAATGCTGCAAACTCGCGGCCCGAACCGTCACGCGCTGTTCTTCACCCATGCCCGCGAAGCACTGAGCTATCACTACGAGCGCAATCCGATGGACCCGCGCATTCAGCAGGCCGTGACCTTGGAGGTGGACAACTTCGGCAATGTGTTGAAACAAGCCGCCATCGGGTACGGCAGACGGCAACCAGACGCGACGTTGGAGGAAACGGAAGACCGTGCCAAGCAAACCCAGATCTTGATCACGTACACCGAGAACCAAGTGACCAACGCCATCAATACGGTAGACGATTACCGCACGCCGCTCCCCAGCGAATCCCAAACCTTTGAGTTGACCGAGGTACCGCTGCCGACCGGCCAAGGCCGTTACAGGCTAGAGGATCTATTGAACGCCGGTTCGGGCGCAGTGACTATCGCGTACGAAGCAAATCCGACCTCGGGCGTATTACAACGTCGCTTGATCGAACACGTCAGCACGCGGTACCGCCCGAACGACTTCGGTGCCGCCCAAAACAACCCGCTTGCGCTGTTGCCCTTGGGCGCCGCCGAATCCCTCGCCCTGCCCGGCGAAAGCTATAAGCTTGCCTTCACCCCGAGCCTGATTACTCAGGTCTACGGCGACCGCGTCACCGACACGATGCTCCAAGACGAAGGCCGCTATGTGCAGAGCGACGGTGACGACAATTGGTGGATCTCGTCTGGCCGGATGTTCCTGTCGCCCGGTACCGATGATACGGCGCAGGTAGAGCTTGCTCACGCCCGCGAGCATTTCTTCCTACCGCATCGGTTTCGCGATCCCTTCCATACCGATGCAGTCAGTACTGAAAGCGTCGTCACCTACGACCGGTACGACCTGTTGATGCTTGAAACTCGCGATGCCTTGGATAATCGACTGACAGCGGGCGAACGGCAGGAGAACAGCGATGACATTGCTCCCGCGATCGACTATCGCATACTCCAGCCGCATTTGATGATGGATCCCAACCGCAACCGCACCGCAGTGAGCTTTGATGTGTTGGGCATGGTGGTGGGCACGGCGTTGATGGGCAAACCGCCGCCAGCCACGATTGAGGGGGACTCGTTGGAAGACTTCGTTCCCGACTTGCCGGACGAGACCGTGCTGTCGCACCTGGAAGAGCCGTTTACCGATCCACACGCAATCCTCCAGCGTGCGACGAGTCGGCTCGTTTACGATCTCTTCGCCTATTCGCGTACGCAGGACCAACAAGAGCCGCAGCCTGCCGTCGTCTACACACTCGCGCGCGAAACCCATGACACCGTCGCACCCGGCATGCAAACCAGAATTCAACACAGTTTTTCCTACTCCGACGGATTTGGTCGGGAGATCCAGAAGAAGATCCAGGCCGAACCTGGCCCCGTCCCCCAACGCGATGACAATGGGGAAATCATTGTGGGCGCTGATGGCCAACCAGTGATGACCGCGATTGACGTGAGCCCGCGCTGGGTCGGCAGCGGCTGGACGGTCTTCAACAACAAGGGGAAGCCGGTCCGCCAGTACGAGCCGTTCTTTACCGATACCCATCGTCACGAATTCGACGTGCGGATCGGAGTCAGCCCCGTCATCTTCTACGATCCCGTCGAGCGCGTGGTTGCCACGCTGCATCCGAACCATACCTGGGAAAAAGTGATCTTCGATCCTTGGCGGCAAGAAAGTTGGGACGTCAATGACACGGTATTGATTGCGGACCCGGCGGATGACATCAAGGTCGGTGACTTCTTTCGTCGGTTGCCAACGGGGGACTATCTGCCCACTTGGCACGCCCGACGCATCGACGGCGAGTTGGGAACCCGCGAGCGCTCCGCTGCGGAGAAGACCGCCGTGCATGCGAACACGCCCACGGTTGCACACTCAGACACTCTGGGCCGAGCGTTCTTGACCATTGCCCACAACCGCTTCGAGCGCGATGGCGTGACCGTGGACGAAAGCTATCCTACTCGCGTCGAGCTGGACATCGAAGGCAATCAGCGTGCCGTGCGCGATGCGATCGTGCAGGCGGCCGACCCGCTCGGCCGCATCGTCATGCGCTACGACTACGACATGCTGAGCACTCAGATTCACTCGGCCAGCATGGAGGCCAGCGAGCATTGGATGCTGAACGATGTGGCAGGCAAGCCGATTCGATCCTGGAATAGCCGCGGCCATGTCTTCCGCTCCGAGTACGATGCCCTACGCCGGCCTGTGCGCAGCTTCGTGCAGGGTAGCGATCCAGAGAATCCACCAGGCGAAATCATCTTTGGGCGGACAGAGTACGGCGAGGGGCAAGTCAACGACCAGGCGCTCAATCTTCGTACTCGGGTCTTGAGGGTGTTCGACAGCGCCGGCATCGTGACCAGCGAGGCATACGACTTCAAGGGCAGTCTGGCAAGCGGTACGCGGCAGCTCGTGTCGGATTACCACATAACCCCTAACTGGTCCGGCAGCCCGGCGCTGGAGACAGAAATCTTTACCGCCACAACGCGCTACGACGCCCTCAACCGGCCGATGATACTGACCACGCCTGATAACAGTCGCATCCATCCGACCTACAACGAAGCCAATCTGCTGGAACGGGTCGACATAAATTTGCGCGGGGCAGACGCCTCGACGACCTTCGTCAACGATATTGACTACGACGCCAAGGGCCAACGCATACTGATCGACTACGGCAACAACGTCCGCACCGAATACCGCTACGACCGCGAGACCTTCCGGCTCAACCACCTTACCACGACGAGGTTGGGGTTCTCGGTGAACGAACGGCTGGTCCAGGATCTCTCCTACGTCTACGACCCCGTTGGTAACATCACCGACCTCCGCGACGACGCGCAGCAGACGATTTATTTCAACAACCAAGTGGTCGAGCCACACGCGGATTATATCTACGACGCCATCTATCGCTTGATTGCCGCCACGGGACGCGAGCACATCGGCCAGGCTATCGCGCTGCAGACCAACTGGAACGACGAAGGCCGCATCCGGTTGCCGCATCCGCACGATGGGCAGGCGATGCGACGGTATACAGAGCAGTATGAGTACGACGGAGTCGGCAATTTCCTGCGCCTGATTCACCAGGCCAACGGAGGAAGCTGGACTCGCGCCTATGCCTATGAAGAAATAAGCTTGATCGAGCTAGAAAAACAAAGCAATCGCCTCAGCAGCACGGTCGTTCACCCCAATGGAAACCAACCCATCAACGAGCCCTACACCCATGACATCCACGGCAACATGACGCGGATGCCGCATCTGCCCTTGATGCAGTGGGATTTTCAAGACCAGTTGCAAGCCAGCTCGCGGCAAATGGTCAATGCCGGAACGCCTGAGACGACCTGGTACGTCTACGACGCGGCAGGTCAGCGCGTACGCAAAGTCACGGAACGTGTGGCAGTAGCAGGAGCGACCGCGACGCGTATGCACGAGCGAATCTACCTTGGCGGCTTCGAGATCTACCGCGAATACGACTCTTCGACAGGATCAGGGCAGCCACCTTCGGCAGGCTCAGGGCAGGCGGTCACGCTGGAGCGTGAGACGCTGCATGTCATGGACGGCAAGCAGCGCATCGCGCTTGTTGAAACCGCGACTTTCAACATCGCCTCACCCCTTACGCCTCACCCCTCACTTGTTCGCTACCAGCTCGGCAATCACTTAGGCTCAGCGTCTCTGGAGCTTGATGACGAAGCGGCGGTGATTTCATACGAGGAATATCACCCCTATGGCAGCACGTCCTATCAGGCTGTTCGGAGTGGCGTGGAGGTCAGTCCGAAACGGTATCGCTATACGGGCAAAGAGCGGGATGAAGAAACAGGACTGAATTATCACTCGGCGAGGTATTACGCGACCTGGTTGGGGAGGTGGACGGCGGCGGATCGGATCGGCGTTAGTGATGGCGTCAACAGATATGTGTATGCTCAAAACCGGCCAACTGCTCTGATCGATTCGACAGGAAATAGCGATGGACCGCCTGAATACACCGCGTCGCAGATGGCTGAGATTCAACGGAAGAGGGCACAACAGCCGCTAGATACCCCTTTCCCAAATCCTGAAGACCCGAATGACCCACGCAATTACGAAACCTTGGCAGGATTCAAGGCGGGAGCAGTCGGACCTTGGACGGATGAGGGGCTTACTAGTGAGTGGGAACTCTACGGAATGGGGGGCGAAGGTGAGCAGAGCGCAGCAGAACGCCGCGCTCAACTGGCGAAAGAAATTGAGTACGAGCAAAATACTTATACGGCTATAGATTATGAGATCGCAAAGAATACCCTCGGCTTTATTGATGTCGTAGCTCAGGTCATTACGGCTGGAGGACTATCTTATGGCGAAGGCGTGCCGGAAATAGAAGAGGCCAGAAACTCCCTTGGCGCCGCTATCGGGCAAGTGGGATCGCTGTTCGCAGGAAAGCCTGGCAGCGCAAGCGGCGGAGGAAAGGGCACGTCTCCGGGCGTTAGACGGAATCGAGCAGGAAGGGCTATCGACGCCAAGGGTCGGTTTGTCAAAGATCCGCTCACAAAAAGTAAGTCTGGTAAGCCCAAATCTACAAGCAGGTCTGAAAAGTCCCAAGGAAACAAAAATCTACGTGAGAATAGGTTCAAGGGAATACTTGGTCAGGTAAGAGCCGCGTTAAGAGCAATCAAAAGAGGGGAGACGATTCTCGCTTCACAAACAAAGGTGATCGTCTACTACTTCGATCCATTCTTGAATAAGGTGCTCAAGGCAGAGTTTGTCGCTGATCTAGTTACGCGAACGGGGGCCGGAGAACTGAGGATCATTGAGGCCAAGAGTGGGCCTGGAGCCAAATTAGAGCGCGGCCAAATAACAGCATTTAAGGAGTATGCGAAAGGACATGTCAGGGGCGTCGAGTTTAGAGGAAAAGGCGCCGACGCAGCGAGCCTTTCCAACCGGAGTCATCTGAGCCCAGATTTTCTGATTGATTAGAAGGGACGAAAAAGGTGGCAGGAACCATTGTTTGAATGAACGGGAGCGAATAGAGGATCGCCCATGGGTAGGATCAAACAAAAGGGTCGGGAGTCTTTATTTGGTGCAAGGGGAAGAAAAAGGTGGCAGGAACCATTGTTTGAATGAACGGGAGCGAATTGAGGATCGCCCATGGGTAGATCGTTGCGCCCCACGTCAACGGATCTGGTTTATCACGTCCTCAATCGGGCGAACGCACGGAGGGCGCTGTTCGAGGGCGAAGGGGACTTTGCGTGCGTACTGGAACCTTACGCTAGGTCGGCTGGACACGTCACTTATAGACTGTACTGCGATGGGCGATGACATGCACCGTCATGATGAACTTGGTTGGGTCTGTGGTGTAGAGCACGCGCCAATCGCCGACACGGAGCTTATACAGTCCCGCAAAGCGTCCAGTGAGGGTTTCATGCTGAACGTGATCGTACTGCTTAGCGAGCCATTGAACCTTGGCCACGATTCGGTTCGCTATCCCACGGTCGAGCTGAGACAGATCTTCGAGCGCTTGTGGAGTGAACTCAACATGGAACATCAACGAAGCGTATGCCTTCTTTTGACTTCCTCGAACGGGATGCGCTCTGTTGACTGTAATGAAGCAGTCAGACGCGCTTCAATTTCCTGGGTTAATTCGCGCCCCGCATCGGGATCGGACAGCAACTCTTGCAGTTCTTCGTGGATGGTTGTTTTGATCAGCGCTTGGAGTTCTTCGACGGTCAGATCAGCGACTTTCATGAGCCCTTCCTTTGGTTTGGAGGATAGCGATTACATTGTGGCGAAGTCAACGTGCAACCTCCAAGAGGCTGCGAGAAGTGAGCTATGAACGTTGGGTGGTGACACGGACGTTGTCATGCAGAAACTCCGGCGAAAAATCAGCTCCGTTGGGCCACACCAGAGTATGGAGATCGGGATCGATGCGGAACTGCTTAAACAATTCGGCATCTTTTAATGGTTCAAAGATGGGTCCGTATTGTTCATCTCGGAGATCAATTTCACCTTCAACTCCATCGCTAAACTTGAGCCACAGAATACAATCATGGACGTGCCGTGCATCCACTAGGCGAAAGTGCATCAGTCTACTCCAGCGGTTGAATTGGTTTCAGAGGCTTTCGCTCTTGCACCAAGCGCCAATTGTCCATGAGTTCCTCTTGATGCAACCCATGCCACTCAAGAACGTGAGCCAGTGCTCGTTTAGGGAACTTCCCGTTCACGATGCCGGTTTCAATTTCCACCGTGATGTCAAACTCGCCGTAGAACGCGTGAAAGTGAGCAGGACTATGCTCACGGTAAAACATCGCAATGACAATTCCAAGAAACCGGCAAAGCTCAGGCGCCCCCATACTTTACGTCAACATGGAGATGGCTGCAACAATGGAGACGATAAGTTCGGGAGTGAGCACTCATGTGCTTCGTACAGGAGATGGACGAGACTGGACCTTGTGTCCTCACTAGGTCCTCGTTTTTAGAGATAGACGACACGAACTCTAACCCTTGATGAAAGGAGCACATCATGAACTACTCGAATGAGATGAACTGGGACCCGGCGGTCTGGGATTAGAAAAGAGAACTTGTACCCTCGGTGCGATGATCGGAAGGCTTCATCTTAAAAACAGGAGGTGCCCATGGAAGAGCTACATTGGACGGAGGAACAGAAAAAACTGGCGCAAGCCGCCGTGATGGAGCGGTTTGCCTCCAACTCGGTCGCGAAGCAGTTTGTCCCGGAAGTCACGGTCGCCTGGACGGAAACCACCGTGCGCTGGAACCGCTTCGACTTTCAGCGGCGTATGGTCAATGACAACGAAACCCTGGGGCTGTTCGAGCCCTATGCCTTCGTGAACTTATCCCGCGCGCAGGGCGATGAGGCGAGTCTGGAACGGGCGAAGACGACGTTGAATCGCGCGGCGAGCGCGCTGGCGCGATGGCATGATGCGTTGGTGTTTGCGGGATTCGATCTCAAGCTCAACCCGAAACCGCCGGGTATTGAGATGCCGCCTTGCGAGCCTACGCCTATCGGGTTGCGTCAGGCTGCTATTCAAGCGGAAGGTGAAAACAAATCGGGACCTATTCCGGTCGATCCTCAGAACGCCAATGAATCGTTGGTTGCGGCTGTCTACGAGGCCGTGCTTCGATTGGAAGGATTCGGCTATTATCGTGGTTACCATTTGGTCTTGGGGCAACAGCTCTGGCGTGAACTGAACAGCCCCAATCCAGGCGCATTGGTGCTGCCCAAAGACCGTATTGAACCGACACTGGCCGGTGGCGGCTTTTACCGCACGACGACGCTCCCTGATACGGAAGCGTTCGTCGCCTCGCTGGACGGACCGACGTTTGATTGCGTCACGGCCGGCCCGCCGGCTGAACAGCCCAAACTGGAATTTCTCCGCGCACAGGGGGACGACCGCGGCGAAGAAATCTATAAGTTGCGGGTCAGAGAACGTTTCGCTCCACGGGTTCGCGAAAATCGAGCAGTGGTTCGCATCGTGCTTGGGAGCGCCAAAAAATAGGTCGCTCGCTTGATTATTGTCCTGATGTTGGCCCGGAGCCTGCTATGAGGTGAGACCTATGAAACCGCAGAGCTATGGTGATACCGACGCTTGGTTCGGTAAAGAGGATACCCCTGCGCCACACCATTCTATCGCCGACCCAGCGCCCCAACTGATTGTGGCCGTTGCGGCGACATATCCGACTGCGCATGTGACGGTGCGTTACCGGCGACCGAACACATCGTGGCAGAAACTCGACGTTCGGAAAAGCCGCAGCTCGCCGCAGGCCCAGTATTACACCGCCCTCTTTCCTCGAACTGAGCCTGGAGTTCGCGTGGAGTATGAAGTCCTCGTCGGGCTGTCTGCGACTGGACGTCATCCCGAACGACGTGTGGGCGAGGTGTGCTGGTTTGCGGTGGCAGCGAAAGCCGCGGGACAACCCATCACAACCGCTGGCCGACCATCACCACGCACGACTCTTGGCCCTGCACGGCCCATTGAGATTGATGCGACCAAGGTTGATCCTATTGTGGAGAGACCTGCACCGCTCGGGAAACCGGCCAAGGCCAATCCTACTGATGATGAATCCAAACCCGATGCCGGTTCAGCGCCCAAGAGACCTGAGAGATTGTTTGCCCTGAGTTCACAAAAGACCAAACGCCTGGCCTGTCTACAACGCTGCCAGGCAGTCCATAAAACAAACGGTAAACTCGACGACCTCTTTCACGAAGCGGAGGGCGATTTTTCCCGGCTCACTCCGCTCCTGACGGCGTCGAACGAGTTTGATGATGCGACGATCCGGCAGCTTCACTTCACGAATGAGTTGGCGGATTTAACCGATGACGATGAAGCCTTGGTCGGCGAGTTTCTTGCTCACCATAAGACGCATAGTCTCCGAGATATTGCGCTGAATTTGAAAAAGGAAGAGTTTCGTTCACTCGTCGGCAACACCACGAGCGATCCGGAGAAAGCCGGCGTCGTGCATGACCGGCTGTTCCGCATGGCGCCGAAAGATGTTCTCCATCGCATGGTGCGCGACAAAGAATTCGAAGAAGAGGAGCCTGTTCGTCGAGGGTTACTCACGTTCTTCGAGGCGAATCCGACGCTGGATTTCAGGAAAGATTCGCTGGTCAGCGTGCTGAACCGACCGGACGCGCTGAAAGCCATTCCGCAGGACCACCGCGAGAAGGTGGTGCGCTCATTAAAATCGTTTCAGCGGCTTTCTGCCGTCAGCTCCAAGGCGGAAGCCGTGCCGCCACTGATGAAAGCGCGGCTGGATTCTGCCTATGCGGTTAACGAAGTTCCCCTTGAACGGTTTGTGGCCTTATACAGCGAATCGCTGGGCGGGGAGCAGGTCGCCAGAACCATCCACGACCAAGCCCGACGCATTAACGATAGGAATGCATATGCCTGGGTGGCGCTGCGTGAGGCGATCTTGAGCCCCACCGTTCACATGGTTCATGGCGGACAATCGGTCGATGCTCGGATGGAAATTGCCGTGAAGGAGGCGAAGCAGAAAAATATCCCGATCAATTTCGAAACGTTGTTTGGAAGTGTCGATCTCTGCCAGTGCGAGCATTGCAATTCGGTGTACAGCCCGGCGGCCTATCTGGTGGAGCTGTTTCAATACTTGCGTAATAACAACCTCGTTCCGCCTCCTGAGGAACCAGTAGACCCAGACGAACCACCAGATCCAGACGAACCATTGAGTCGATTTACCGGTGTGCCCGGGATACATGAAGATACTCCTCTGAATAAGCTGTTTCGCCGCCGTCCTGATCTTGGTCGTCTGCAATTGACTTGCGAGAATACCAACACCCTCATTCCCTATATCGATCTCGTCAATGAGGTCATGGAGAGCTTTGTCGTTGATCTCGAAAACTATGAAGACAATCCGAGTAAACCGAAACAAGCTCACATTGCCGCTCATAACGTCGTCGATGAAAGCAGCGGCCAGCTGCTTGCTGAGCCGCAACATATAAATTACAGCGCTTACGAAATTCTTCACAAAGCCGTCTATCCGGTGTGCCGACTGCCCTACCATCAACCTATCGACGCCATCCGCCAGTACCTGAAATTCCTCAACACGAGCCGTTACGAATTGTTCCACACGTTTCGGAAGGATGCGGGTGAGCGGCGCAAGGCCGGCATCGCCGCTTCGAATACCTTGACAGTGCCTTTTGTTCCCGACGAGAAGGCCGGCAAGGCGGAGAGCGAACGATTGCAAGCACTGCACATACTCTCCGTTGATCGCGCCATCGCCGCCGAGTATCTGGGGCTGACCGAAGAAGAATACGTCATCCTGACCAAAGAAGGGTTTCATACTCGCGAATGGTATGAACTGGACAAGCACACCACCCTCACACCAGCCCAGTATCGCTCCACAATCGGGCTGCAAGAACCCTGGGCCTACTACGGCATCGACAGTGAAAACAAGATGCTGAATGAACTGAAGTGGGTGAAGCCTGCCCAGGACACAGGGATGGTCGGTTTCTTGCGGCGAGTCAATATCCTCTACGTCGATTTGATCGCATTGCTGAAAACCCGCTACATCAATCCCAATTATCTGTCAGGCCGGGCGTTGGCCTACATGAACCAGATTCCGTACAGCTATCGCTATTTGCAAACGTTGGTGGATGGCAGCAAAACCGACATCAAATTGAAGTATCAGAAAGTCGTCGAATTGTTGCAAGAGGACTGGGTGCAACATCGTGATAACCGCTTCGACAAGAATTACATTGCCTGCTGGGTTTACAAATATTTTGCGAAGATAGGCAAGTTGATTGTTCTGGAGGATGCATCTGCCTGCAAGTGCATAGAGGGCACGATTCGAGCCTCGGTACAGCGTACTGACAATAATACGACTTTTACTGTTGATCTTTATCTTGATACGGATTGCCAGCTTCATGTTTTACATTCAGATCCGAAAGACTTTGTCGGACATTTGGATACCAGCACAGGGAAGTTGGTGCTCGATCAGGACTTTTTTGGGAAGAACCCTATTTTCGTAGGAAACTTTACCGGGCTACATGGGGAACTGGGACAAGTATCCGTGGATTTGCTACTTCATATCAAGGGCCAACCCTTCATATGCACCTCTCAGGAAACCTGCGACATTTCCAAGACCCAACTCAAGCATCTGGATGGCACCGATCCGGTCACTTCCGAATACGATCGGATGCATCGCTTCATTCGGCTCTGGTGTAAATTGGGGTGGAGTATCGCTGAAGTCGATCTCGCCATTACTGGGGTGGGTGAAACGGTCAAGAACCCCCCTTCCGGCCCAGCAGGCTTTTCAGCTAGTAAAACATTCACATTCCATCCGTCCTTACCGCCGAACGAGGATGATGCGGCTATCGTTGGGACAAAATCGGCGGCCAAGCTGACGAATAGAGTCGACCGTCCTTCACTGAAGATGCGCGCGGCCAAACTGTCCCCTTCTCGCCCTGCCTCTCTAGGGACCACGGTCACGGCTCTCCCTCCTGGGACAGATCCCAAACCTGGAGGGACGATTACCGCCGATATTCCTTCTGTTGATCCGGAAAAAGATTGCAAACCAGAGCCGATCTCCCAGGTTGTGCAAGAGATCAATCCTTACTTGATCGACCAACTGGTGGCGGTCAAGCAAGTACAGGAACGGACCGGCTTGGAGCTGGCCAAACTGCTGACCTTCTGGACTGCGATCGGAACAACAGGCGAACCGTCGCTCTATGAACGACTCTTCCTTCAATACAACTTGATCGCGATAGATGACATCTTTCAGGACCATGGTTCCGGCGTCTATCTGACACAGGGCGCATCCATCAGTAACCACCTGCCTGCTCTCATGGCAGCATTCAAAGTCGATGTTGCCATGTTGGAAACCATCATGTCGTATGCCGGCATTGCCGATGCCTTAACGCTGGAGAATGTCTCTCACGTCTACCGCCATGTCTTGCTCGCCAAGCTACTCGGAATTCGCATGACACAACTTCCCGCCGTATTCGACTTACTGAAGAACCAAGCCCATCCGTTCAGTCAGCCGACCAAGACTCTGGTGTTTTTTCAAGTGTATGAACGTATCGACAAGTCAAGCTTCGACACACGCCACTTAAATTACCTCATCAGAAATGAGGACGATCTCGATCGGCCGCTGGCTCCTGAGACGGGGGATGTCTTTCGTCTGGCAATCAGTTTACGCAATGCCCTGCTGCAAATTGAAACCGATCATGCGGATATCCATGATGCGGAGGAGGCCACCGAAGAGTTCTTGAGAAGCAAGTTGAGCCTGCTGTTCGATGGCACGGTTGTCGACGCGATTATCAATTTAGTTCAGGGCACGACGGTGTACCAGGATACGACTCGGAATAAGTACACGGCGACATTGGAGGAGAGTGATCGCGAGGCCCTGTCGGCCTTTCTTCTGGAAGAACGCAAAAAGGAAGAAGCCACCCCTGGTGGGGAATTTCAAAACTTTTTACAGAGAGTGCAGTTCAGTGGTGAACGAGGGCTGCAAGTCACGGGCATCTTATCTGAGTCCGATCGAACTCGGTTGTCGGAGTTGGCCACGTTACCGGGTACTGCGGATGAACGGGATCGGTTTCAGATTGCGGTGAATAAGATGCTGGGACAGCCCACGCTCTTTTTCGACGATGTTTTGGCCCCGATGTTTCCTGAAGCTGAGGACAACGTGAATGCAAAGACGCTGCTCCTGGCGCCCGATAGCCATCCTGAAAACGGGTCCGACGACAGCGCATCGACCAAACGCGTCTTCCTGGCGCAAACGTTCTTGCCATACCTAAGGGAACAATTACGCCTGCGGCAAGTGGTTCAGCTATTGGCCTCCGATGTGGGATTGGATGAGGATCTCACCTCGAAATTGGTGCTGGATGTCATCAAGACCGACAGCAACGATTCGCTCTACCAAGAAATCATCCGACTTCGAGAGCAACAAGATCCCGTTCTAGAAAACCCTGATGCGCCCACTCGATGGGACGGGCTTTTTGTCCCCGAGCAGGAAGGCACGTACACGTTCCTGTTGGAAGCTGAAGGGGAAGCCAGCCTTACGTTCAACAGGAAACCAGCATGGAAGACCGCTACTCGAATCGATGATGAGCTGATCAAATTCTACGAAAGCAAACCTGTCCTGTTGAAAGCCGGAGCAATCTATCCGTTTCTCTTGCAAGGTTATGACGAAGACAGCCAAGGAAAGATCATTGGCTTGTTCCTGAAATTCAATGACCAGCCGCAAATTCCCATCTCCGATAAGCATTTGTTTCCGGCATTAAGAACGGAAGCGTTCACGGAGGCCTACCTCAAACTGCATAAAGCAGCCATGCTGCTCGATGGGTTTGGAATGACGATGGCTGAGCTGCTGCTCTTCCTGGAATTTCCGTCTAGTTTTGATGACCTGAACTTCAACGGGCTCACCTTCGGCCAGTGGCTGCGGTTGGAAGCCTTTTACCGATTAAAGAAAAGCTTGTTGGCCAAACAGTTGAGCTTGATCGAATTTCTTCGTTGGACCAATGAGCCGGAAGAAGTGGAGTCAGACTTTCCGTTGGTAACGCAAATCCATCACCTGACCGGCTGGCTGGAGAGCGATATCGGAAAGCTGCTCTCAACCGACTACTTCAATCTCGAGGATCCCAAGCACTTTCAGAACGAAGTGAACTTATTAAAACTGCAAGACACGCTGAAAGTCGAGCACAAAGTAGGCGTGGGCATCGATTTGTTATTTCAATGGGGCGAACCGACCTCTGTGTTTGAGAAGAATCAAAAGATTGCAGGCGCTATCCGCGAGGCGATTCGGGCGCGCTACACCCAAGAAGAGTGGGAGGTAGCCATCAAACCGGTGCACGATCAGCTGCGCGAGAGTTCAAAACAGGCGCTGATTGCCTATTTACTGGCACAACCGGTGCTGCTTGACTGGGGTGTTCGCGATGCGGACAGCTTATTTGAGTTTTTCCTGATCGATGTCCAGATGGATGCCTGCATGGAAACCTCACGCATCAAGCAAGCTATTTCCTCGGTACAACTGTATATCCAGCGGTGCTTTCTGGGGCTCGAGGATAAGCATGGCGTTCCTTCAGAAATTCTGGATCGTCAGCGCTGGGAATGGATGGCACGGTATCGAGTGTGGGAAGCGAACCGGAAAGTGTTTCTCTATCCTGAAAACTGGATTCTCCCGGAGTTGCGTGATGACAAAAGCCCGTTCTTCAAAGAACTGGAATCAGAATTGCTGCAAAACGACGTGAGCCAGGAAGCGGTTCAGCAAGCGTATACAAAATACATCGGGCAAGTCGACGAAGTAGCCAATCTGGAAGTGGTGGGATTCCATGTGGAGAAAGACCCGGAATCTCTCGAGGACAAAAAGCTTCATGTGGTAGCCAGAACTCGTAATGCGCCTTATTTCTATTACTATCGCTCTTACAACTTTGAATATGAATATTGGTATCCATGGGAAAAGATCGATGTGGATATTCCCAACATTACTGTTGAAAATGATGATAGCCAGATAGTGCAAAATGGTTCTGTTGTAATTCCTTGTGTTTGGAATGGTCGGCTATTTATTTTCTTCCCCCAGCTCATGCAGAAAACCTGGACGCCAGCTTGGCGAATGGACAAAACTCTAGAGGAGAGTGCTAAATCAACTAGCGGCTCAATGGCGCCGATTCCCTATTGGGAAATAAAGATGGCCTATAGCGAGTACAAAAGTAAGGCTTGGACTCCCAAACAGCTTTCTAATGAAGCAATTTATTCAAAGATAACTGATGCTTCAGGTACAAAAACGGAGGTGTGGCTTTACCAAGATCCTGATGGCTTTGTCTTCGCTCCCTTCATTAAGACTAAAGCGGTGCCAAGATATATAAAAATTCAAATTTACTACACGGGTAAAGTTTTTCATCTCGAACATCTTAGTGGGAGTGGGATAGACCTTTCGTCAAATAGTACTACGGCAGGTTTCCAATTTGCGCGGGCATTTGGCTTTGCCGGCGATGGCATAGTCAAGACCACAAACGAATCCAACTTCATGCCATCTATCAACGAGCTATCTTTTCACTATAGATCGGATCAGTCGGATCATGGGACAAAAACAATGACCCCTGCTCAAGCAATTGAGAATGAGGTGTCGCCAACAGGTGAACCGTATCCTGCTTTTGTGACCAAAGATACTTTGTCAGATGTCGAATTATCTGGGGTACGGAAATATATATTTTCGCACCCATTCACCAAAGACTTCTTGGGATATCTCTCCGGCGGGAACATCAAGACGTTCTTCAATAACGTTATTCCTATATCAAACAACAACTATGGCTCGAATAATGGAATCTCATATCATGAATTGCTGCGCCCCTATGCGATTTACAATTGGGAAACGTACTTTCATTCTGCGGCTCTATTAGCCGACCACCTATCCAAGTCCCAGCGTTTTGAAGAGTCTATGGCCTGGTGGCACTACATTTTTGACCCGATCAATGTCAAAGGGAATATCAGTCAAGTTTGGAGGTTTTTACCGTTTCGGGTGACCGACAGTAAGAACGTTTTGGAAACAATATTCAGCCGTCTTGAGCCCAACTCCTCAGATGAGGCCATCACCGAATGGAGGGATAACCCGTTTCAACCCCACTTCATTGCTCGTGAACGCCCATCGGCCTATATGAAATGGGTCGTGATGAAATATATCGACAACCTCATTGCCTGGGGAGATTACCTATTCCGTCAAGATACCATTGAGACGCTTAACCAGGCCACGCAGTTATATGTGCTGGCCGGTCATATCCTGGGGGCGCGACCGGAATTTATCCCTCAACGTGGGAAGAGACCGCCGAAATCTTATTTGGACCTTGTAGACAAATGGGATGCGTTTTCCAATGCCATGGTCGATCTGGAGTTGATCTTTCCGTTCAGCAATCAAATCACCACACGAACGGTGAACGATGGTGAACCCCACTATGTGAATATCCACGGTTTCGCCACCGCTCTGTATTTCTGCATTCCCGATAACCCTAAATTATTGGAATACTGGGATACCGTCGCCGACCGTCTCTTCAAAATTCGCCACTGTCTCAATATCGAAGGTGTCTTCAGAAAGCTGGCCCTGTTCGAGCCGCCGATCGATCCCGCGTTGCTTGTGCAAGCCGCCGCGCAAGGGCTGAGCATCAGCAGTGTACTCAACGACCTGAGTACGCCGATGCCGAATTACCGCTTCAACTATCTGTTGGCGCGGGCGCTAGAAGTGACGTCGGAAGTGAAATCGTTGGGCAATGCGCTGTTGTCCGCACTGGAAAAGAAGGATACGGAGAGCCTTTCGTTATTACGCGCGAAGCATGATACCAACATTCAGACCTTGGTGATGGAGATCAGAAAGAAACAATTAGAAGAAGCCCAAAAGACAAAGGCTAGTCTGGAGGAAAACCGAAGGGCCCCTGCCCATCGGCTTGAATATTATCAAAAACTGGCAGATGAAGAAGTCAGTATTCCAGACCGCGATGTGGAATTCGCCATCACTGATGAACAATTGCCGGACGTGAAAGATGAAAGCGGCATGAAGCTGATCGGCGAAGAAGCTGAGGAGATAAAGAAAGCTAAACTCTCACGAGACCTAGAAATCGGAGTTGGCTCTACCGAAGTACTCGCGAGTGTTTTTCATGCTATTCCTACCATAACTGTCGATGCCAAACCTTTTGGGATTGGGCCAGGCGCAGGTTTTGGTGGCCCTCAAGCTGGCAGTGTGGTGCAGGCTGTCGCAAGAGGTCTACAGATTGGCGTAAACGTAACCTCGGCTCAATCTTCTGCCGCTGGGAGAAAAGCAAGCCACCTACGACAATTGCATGATCGAAGATTGCAGGCAAACATGGCTGGACTTGAAGTTAAGCAAATCGATAAGCAAATCACCGCGCAAGAAATCAGAATCGATCTCGCCCAAAAGGAAATGGATAATCATCAGGTTCAAATCGATCAAACCAAAGAAGTCGAGGACTTTCTAAAAAGTAAATTTTCCAATGATCAACTGTATCGTTGGATGGGCGATCAATTGAAAGACCTCTATTATAAGACCTATTTCTTTGCCTATGACCTGGCGAAAAAGGCAGAGAAAGGTTTCCGCTTCGAGATGGGACTCTCAACGAGCGACATCATTAAGTTCGGCTATTGGGACAGCGCTAGGAGCGGCTTACTCGCTGGAGAACAACTCTATTTGGCTCTCAAACAATTGGAAAATGCCTATGTAGAAGCGAAACCCCACGATTACGAAATTGTTAAGAACATTTCCCTGAAGCAGCTTGACCCTCTGGCATTGATTCAATTGAAGGAAACAGGCGTCTGCGAGTTCGATTTGCGCGAGGAAACCTTCGACCTGGACTACCCAGGGCAGAATAAACGGCGTATCAAGACCGTGTCGCTTTCAGTCCCCTGCGTGGTCGGCCCGTACACCAACCTCAATTGTATTGTGCGCCTTCTCAAGCACGAATACCGCAATAGCAAGATCGCGGCATCTGCCTCTGACTACGCGAAGAAGCTGGAAGAGGCGGACGAACGGTTTGTCTACAACCCCATTCCAACAACCGCCATTGCAGTCAGCCAGGGGCAGAACGATAGCGGAGTCTTCGAGCTGACCTTCCGTGATGAACGCTATCTCCCGTTTGAAGGAGCAGGCGCGATTAGCAGTTGGCATTTGGAACTCCCTCAGAAATTCAGACAATTTGACTACCAAACCATTTCCGATGTCATTGTCCACTTACGATATACCAGCAGCGAAGGGGGCGAGACGCTCAAGCAAGCCGCGGTGGAACATTTGACGGGTTACGTTGAAAGCGCCTCCGATTTGAGTCAGCGGGAAGGTTTGTTCCAAATGCTGAGCCTCAAACATGAATTCCCGAACGAGTGGCATCGTTTCTTACACCCTGAGGCCGGCGTCACCAGTCAACAACTCGTCCTTGGGCCACTCAAAGACCGCCTGCCGTTTTTCGCAAGACATCAGCTCGTGACGAACCTGAAAGTACACACGGTGCGACTGTTTGCGCGTATCGATCAGGAACTGAGCGTTTCTCTTCTGAAATCAATGGAGTTAGAAAACTTAGATCCGGAACAGGCGGAATCCTTCGTCCTGTCGTCGGGAGCTTCCGTTCCGCCTACTCTTCATCAATACGTCTCCGACGAGATGCTCGAAGAGATCGATGGCTTTTGGGCGCTTCAAGTTACTGCGCCGGTTCCACTCACAGCAGAGATGCTCAAGGATGCTTGGCTCGTCATCAAATATCAGTTCGAACTCCCACAACCATGACTCTTGTCGCTCGCGTCGTCACAATATTCCTCTATGCTGATCATCTAGACATTCTTAAGAACGCTCCTGGAACCGTAAGCTCCCCCAAAAAGTAGACAGTCCACCAGGAGAACTTTCTGGCGCGCAAGTTCCCTCGCTTGAAGGCCTTGGAAGGCCATGGTACAGTTCGTCGGCCTGCCCACCCCATCACGTGAGAGTCTGTTGTGACATCTTCGCATTCGGCGACCTCCATCCTCATGGTATCTCTTCTTCTCCTCCTTCCCGTGTCCGGTGGGTGGACGACGGAGATCCTTCCTCTCGAACCTGACCTCGCGACAAGAATTGACGAGCACTATGATCATGAAGCGCGATTGTTTCTCACGCTTTACTCCTTGCACGGGAACGGCCAAGTCGACTATGTCACCGGTCGTCTCGTCCATGAATACTTCAGGAGCAATTATGGCAATCCTGTCTATCAGACCGAGGCCTATCCCT
>JAKDNQ010000290.1 GCA_030456405.1 Nitrospira sp. | reverse complement strand
ACAATGGCGATCGTCGCATTGCCGGGACCGTAATAGGCTTTGAAGAAGGCTTCGGTGTCGGCCGGCGTGAGCGACAGGATATCCGACTCCCAGCCGATTGTCGGAATACCGTACTGATGCGCGCGGAAGGCAGCCGAGGTGAAGGTTTCGTACAACAGTCCATTGGGACTGTCGTCATTTCGCAACCGCCGCTCCTCCATGACCACGCCACGCTCCTTATAGAACTCTCGGAGGACCGGATGCGCCATGCGGTCGGCCTCGAGCGCAGCCCACAAAGGGAGACGGTTCGCCGGAAGATTGATCATATAGCGGGTCAGATCCTTGCCGGTCGCCGCATTGAGCCCGACCCCTCCGTGGCGTTGGTACAGCAAGGCCACTTCATTGCCTGCAACGAACTGTCCTGCCTGATCCTGCAGTTCGGTGAATCGCTTTTGTAGTCTGTCGATGGCTGCCTGATCCTCGGAACTGGCTAGTTTCTCCTGGCTCTTTCTGGCAAGCTCTCGTTGCCGCTGTTCCAGCTCGGTCCCCACGCGAAACCACTCTTCGAGAATCGGCCGCTCTTTCTCATAATCCTTCGTCCCGACCGTCCTCGTGCCCTTGAACGCCATATGTTCGTAGAGATGCGCGAGGCCGGTTCGTCCTACCTGTTCGTTGACTCCCCCGACCCTAAAGGTCATGTTGAGAGAGACCACCGGCGTCTGATGCCGTTCGACCATGAGCACAGTCAACCCGTTGGCCAATCTCCTCTCCACCACACGATCCGCCAACTCAAACGAGCCCGCATGCAGCAGGTCGAGGCCAAGGCCAAGGTTCAGGCCGAGACCAAGAGCCGTGGCAAGAATGGCTCTGAAGAGCGTATGGCCTATAGCTGATGGCCTATTGCATGAAGCCAGAACGACCGAATCTCGCGCCATAAACCATTTGCCATAGGCTCTTCGTCCTCTGGCCATACGCCATACGCCATATGCTCTTTTTTTCAAATGAGATACGAGGAACGCTTGAGTGGTCATATAAATAGCTCCATGAGTTCTTCCGGTCGTTCGATAAACCAGTCCGGACGGCAGGCTTCCATCTTGGTTCGGTTCCCCATGCCATACTTGACTGCGCAGACACGAATCCCGGCATTATGCCCGCCATTGATGTCATTGGTGCTGTCCCCGATGAGCACCGTCTGTTCTTTCGATACGTTCAGCTGCTCCATCACATGCAACAGCATGCCTGGCTCCGGTTTCAATCCAAACCCGCAATCGCCTCCAACGACGCACTGAAAATGATTTCCACCCAGCCCTTGGAGAATCGCGTTGGTGTACTCGATCGACTTGTTCGTGGCGACCGCCTTCCGTTTGTTTGCGAAATATGTGAGCGTCTCTCCAATGCCGGGATAGAACGTCGTGCGATCGAGGCAATGGGCCAAGTACTGGCGCCTGAACACTCGTAACGCCTCGTCGAAGGTGATCTGACTGGTCTCACCGACTGACAAGCGCAACAACTGTTTGACCCCATCCCCCACAAACCCGAAGATTTCCTCAATCGGACGCTGCGGCAGTCCCAGCTCGGCCAACGCGAAGTTCACCGAGGCAGCAATGTCCCATTTGGACTCGATGAGTGTCCCGTCCAGGTCGAAGATCAACAGCTCGACCGACATTTTTCCCATTCTTATTTCGCCTTTCGCAGCTCCTCTTGTAATACCCCCAGACGGTCCCGCTTTGCCGGATCGGTTTCATTCGCCAAGGCTTCGCGCACGAAATTCACTATACGCTTCTGCCCCACGTGAGGGGGAAGTATCGGTTCGACAATCCTCCATCGATTGTTCACGGCTTTCACGCGAAACCGAACCTCTTCAGTCTCGACATCCTGGACAAACCCGGCGGTTTCCAGATACACAGAACCGATGACCTGAAAGGTCACAGGAATCACGACTTCCAGCGGATCGATTACCTCCCACTGGCGATACTGCTCCGCCACGACAAACCCTCGCGTCACGACCACACGCCCCCACGCCGGCTCCTCATTCCATCCCGTGTAGGTCGCGACCGTTTCTGCCGACATGGCATCAAGCCGCGCCCCCTTATGATCGAGCTCCACATATCGTTTCACCACATCTGCCGGAGAATGTTTGATGGATGCAGTCTGCGCGAGCCCATCGCCGGCCGCCCACATCAGGATAAGCAGCTGAGACAATACAAACACGAACCGCCCCACAGTACGGAGTGTCATCATGTGCTCTTTTCTTCCGATCTTTCCTTAGCTCACCCAACTGTATGTAACTTCATAAAATTGGTCTCCCCCGGCTGGCCAATCCTAGTTCCCGACAGAATCACGATCCGTTGTCCCGTTGTCGCCAGCCCCTCGGTCTTTAGGCGGCGTTCTGCTTCATCGATTCGGTCATCGGTTTGATCGATCTGCCGCATCGTGTGGGGAATCACACCCCAGTACAGCGCCATCCGCTGCCGTACGGTCTCAAATGGAGTGAATGAAATAATTGATGCGTCGGGTCGCTGCTTCGACAGCAAGCGCGCCGTCGTACCCCGTTCGCTGAATGCCACGATGACGCTCGCCCCGATGACTGAGGCTGCCGAAGAGGCCGAATGGCAAATAGCCTCCGGGAATGAACCTTCCCCCTGTGGCTCGTCGGAGGAGCGTCGATGCCACGATCGAGTCCCTTCTTCTGCGGCGCGAACGATTCGGTCCATAACTCGGACTGTTTCAACCGGGTGCTGTCCGATCGCCGTTTCTGCGGACAGCATGACCGCATCAGTCCCATCGAGCACGGCGTTGGCCACGTCCGACGCTTCGGCCCTTGTCGGTCTCATCTGGTGCGTCATGGATTCCAACATCTGAGTGGCCGTGATCACGAGGCGGCGGCGGCGGTTGGCTTCGGCGATGATGCGCTTCTGGAGGAGCGGGATCGCCTCCGGCCCCATCTCCACTCCCAGATCGCCCCGCGCCACCATCACGCCGTCTGCCCGATCGAGAATCGCGTCCAAGCACTCAACCGCTTCCGGTCTTTCGATCTTCGCAATAATCGGCACATCGCCTCCCAAATCGGCCACTAACTTCTTTGCGGCCACCACGTCATCGGGGCCCCTCACAAACGAGAGGGCCACATAGTCCACCCCCTGCGCGATACCGAACCGAAGATCGCCCCGATCTTTATCTGTCAACGTGGGGGCGCTGATGCGAGTATCCGGCAGGTTCATGCCCTTGTGCGAGGTGAGTCGTCCTCCAATCACAACTTCGCACTCGACGGAGCCGCCGGTCATTCGAACAGCCATCAGCTCGATGAGCCCATCGTCAATGAGGATGCGGGCGCCTGGCAGGACATCCCGCACCAGATATTGGTATGTCACCGGGATCTCACACATGCCGGAGGGAGTGATCGATTGTACGCCGAGTTGACCGCCGGATCGGAGCAGAGTCGTCACGAGCCTGAGCTTCTGTCCGGCAATCAGATCGAGGCCGTCCTGATCGACAGCTCCGACACGAATCCTCGGTCCTTGCAGGTCCTGAATGATCGCCACCGCCACGTGCCGACGATCCGCTGCTTCGCGAATGCCCTTGACCGCACGCGCATGCGACTCGTGAGTCCCATGGGAAAAATTGAGTCGCGCCGCATCCATGCCGCTCTCAATTAACTGATCCAGCACAGTGGGTGAATTGCTGGCGGGACCAATAGTGCATACGATTTTGGCTTTACGCATAAACAATGCTGTCACTGGATTTGGTTAACTGGGATGCGCGCCGCACTTTTCCTGCGTTACTCACGACGATTTCCGAATGCCATTCTAACAAACGACCACCAAGCCCACAACGCAACCGCCATTTCAGACGCAGGCCGC
>JAKDNQ010000289.1 GCA_030456405.1 Nitrospira sp. | reverse complement strand
AGGCGAGAGTACCATGAGAGAGCAGCCAACTAACACGTTGCCGGGCATGAGATCTCCCGACCTTGACAAGCCAAACTCCTCTCATTTAGCCTAGCACGGTATCAATCGTAAGTACTTGATAGGATTTCACTATTTCCATGGCAAAGATTGCCGTCATCGACATCGGGACAAACTCCATCCACATGGTGTTAGCGGAAATCCAGCCGGATGCAAGCTACAAGATCCTCGATCGCTTCAAAGACATGACGAGGCTCGGGAACGGGGCTTTTACAACCCATCGCCTCTCCGACGAGGCGATCGCACGTGGACTGGACGTGATTCGAAACCTCGTTACCCTCGCCAAGAACAAAGGGTACGATCGCATCATCGCCGTCGCGACCAGCGCCGTACGTGAGGCGAAAAATGGAGGAGACTTTATCGATCTCGTGACCGAACACACGGGACTGGCGGTCCGCGTGATCAGCGGCATTGAAGAAGCCAGGCTGATTTTCCTGGGGGTCAAAAACAACGTGCCCATGACAGAACAGCCGACACTCTCAGTGGACGTCGGAGGCGGTTCGGTCGAGCTGATGGTCGGGAATCGTGACCAGCTCCTTCACGCCAAGAGCTTGAAGCTGGGCGCCATCCGACTGGCGGATGAATTCCTCAAACGCACTCCACCATCCGATGGGATGCTCCGCTCACTTGAAGACACTGTGACAGCCCAATTACAGGGCGCCCTCGACTCGTTCAAGATGAAACGATTCGATTCACTGGTCGCCACTTCCGGCATGGCGGTTAACTTGGCGGAAGTCGTTCATCTGCGCCGAACGAATCGCCCGCTCCCTCAAATCAATCTCGCTACGATTTCATTGAAAGACGTCAAAGAGATCGAACAGGACCTCCGTCAATCCACCATCAAAGCCCGGCTGGCAATCCCTGGTTTAGATCCCAAACGCGTCGATACCTTGTTTCCTGCTACCGTAGTCCTTCGCCGTTTGATGGAGCTTTCAGGGCGAGACGAACTCATCCTCTGCGACAAGGCCATTCGTGAAGGCATCATCTACGACTTTATCCACCGCCACCGTGATCGGCTCAAAGCGGAGACGGAAATTCCCGACGTGCGGAGACGCAATGTCATGGCATTAGCCCGTCGCTGTCACGCCCCTGAAACCCATAGCCTCCATGTAGCCGGGTTGGCCCTGCGCCTCTTCGACCAGACAACACGCCTCCATCGCTTGGGACCCACCGAGCGGACGTGGCTTGAATACGCCGCAATTCTCCACGACGTCGGCTACCTCATCAATGAGCGCCAACATCACAAGCATACCTACTACCTGATCACCAATAGCGGTCTGGGAGGATTATCCGGCGAGGAGATTCAGGTGGTGGCGAACGTCGCGCGTTACCACCGGCGCTCAGTCCCTCAACTGAAGCACGAGGGATTCGACGCCCTCTCACCCAGATACAAACGCATCGTGCGGATCCTGTCTGCGCTGCTTCGGATCGCCGACGGCCTGGACCGGACACATTTTTCGGTCGTCCGCACTCTCGATGTGAGGCTAGGCGCCACCATCACGATCACCGCACACGTGACGGGCGATGCGGAGTTGGAAACCTGGGCCGCTGCCGGCCGGGCAGATCTCTTCGAACGCGTATTCCGCCGCCGCGTAAAGTTTTCCGTCATCCTACAGGACGAAGCCGCATGAGTGAGCCACCGCCTTCACCCGGACATCCCCATCCCTACCCTGGGAAACTGATCACCGTCGAGGGCATCGACGGATCCGGCAAGAGTACACAACTGCTGTTGCTCCACAAATGGCTGGAGTCGAAGGGCCATAAAGTGTTCTTCACGGAGTGGAACTCCTCGGAGCTGGTCAAAGACACGACCAAACGGGGAAAGAAAAATAAAAGCCTGACGCCGACGACGTTCAGCTTGTTACATGCCACCGACTTTGCCAGCAGGCTGTATCATGACATCTTACCCCCGCTCAAAGCCGGCATGATCGTCCTAGCCGACCGCTACATGTACACCGCGTTCGCGCGCGACGTGGTTCGCGGCGTGTCGCCAGAATGGATTCGCAAGCTCTACAGCTTCGCCATCACACCGGACATGGCCTTCTACTTCAACGTGCCGATCGAGACCGCTATCTCGCGGCTCCTCAGAGGCACGCGCGGACAATTCAAGTTCTACGAAGCCGGCATGGACCTGAACTTGAGCCAGGACATGACTGAAAGCTTCCGCATCTTCCAATCACGCATCCTCACCCAGTACGAGAAGGTCGTCGATGAGTTCCAACTCATCACGTTGGACGCAACGAAAGACATCGAAGCCCAGCAGAACGAGATGCGCCGGCTGGTAGGAGAGGCGCTGAAAGATTACAAACCAAGACGGGGCACACATGGTCGACGCACAGTATTTTGGCGACGGTTTGACGAACCTAAATCCGAGTGACCTCAAAGGGAAACTCATCGCCATCGAAGGCACCGATGGGGTCGGACGGTCCACCCACATCGAAATGTTGCAGGAGTGGCTGGAAGTGCAGGGCTACGGTGTGCTCACGACCGGCTGGACCCGTTCCAATCTCATGTCGAAGACGATTGAAATGGCCAAAGAAGGGAACATTCTCGACCGGTGGTCGTTCGCTCTGCTCTACGCCACCGACTTTGCGGATCGCCTCGAACACGAGATCATCCCCGCCCTGCGCTCAGGCTTCATTGTCTTGGCCGATCGGTATGTCTATACGGCCTTTGCCCGCGATTTCGTCCGCAGCGGGAACCGCCAGTGGGTCAGAGACGTCTTCGGCTTTGCCTTAATACCCGATCTCGTGTGCTACATGCGTATCGACGTCGAAACACTCGTACTGCGCGTCATCGAGACCAAAGGGATGAACTTCTGGGAGTCAGGGATGGATCTGCGTCTCGGCAGCGATCTCTACGATAGCTTTAAAAAGTACCAGTCTCTTCTGATCGAGGAGTTCGACAAAATGGCGAAAGAGTTTCACTTCGAAGTGATCGACGCCAGAAAATCGCCGGACGAGATTCAAACCGCGCTGCGCAGCAAGATTCAGCCGCTCCTCACCACCACCCTGCAAAGCCTGAAGCTGCCCTCCGACCACCTGATCCAGCCGGCCCCATCCAGCTAGCAGGACTGTTGAAAAAAGCCGCCAGCGGCGTTCTCGCATCGCTCAGAAGCTCAACGTACCGAAGCGTACGTCTCGCCTCTTCGCTCGCTGCGGCCTTGCTTGGGAAAAGGCGCGTCTCGGCGCGTCTGGGTTGGGCGGGTGAGATGTCTAGCCTTTTTGAACAGCCTGCTGGTGGTGTTGGATAACTTCCCCAGGCTATGTTTCTTCGTCCCGAATAGTTTTTCAACACCCCGCTAGTGGGATGTACTGCATCCATTTCGATTCTATCTGAATCAAATTCGATTCAGTCTGAGCCGATTGCCGAGTCACTGTGTGCGGCATCCATCGCGCTAGCCACGCTAAATCAAACAAACTCAACAGATATTAGACAAGAGTTTCGACCAGACCTTACTGGCACGTCGATTGCTCATACGTATAATCAGAAAATAGTCGAAGTATCCGATCCTAAGGAGGTGTATCATGTATACGCATTCTGCGTTGCTCACATTCGGCGCTGCATTGTTATTCTCACTGTTCTGTGTCGATGGAAGCTATGCGATCCAGATCGTCAACGGAAAACCGACTGTCGACTTTATGACCGTCGCAACAATGAATGGCTGGACAGAAGGGCCGATGCAACTCGTCGGCGTCCTGCTCGGCACTGGTCTCATCGTGCTGGTCGGTCGCGGCATCAGAAGAATGATGGCGCCACGCCACCATCACTATGGACATCAGGCGTAAGCCA
>JAKDNQ010000072.1 GCA_030456405.1 Nitrospira sp. | reverse complement strand
GAGCGGACTTTTATCCTCGCTTGACCGGTGTGGCTAGGGACAATGTCGAGTGCAACCGGTTGGTGAACGAACAGGCGCAGATCAGCCTGCTGCTGGCGGGCCCTGGTGTGATCGCCACGCTTACGTTTGCATCCTTGGTGATCACCGTGTTCTACAGTGCAGACTTTGGCTCGGCTGTAGAAGTCCTGCGTTGGATATGTCTTGGCACGGCCCTCCAGGTGATCACGTGGCCGATGGGCTTTATTATCGTGGCTAAAGGTGCGCAAAAAGTCTATTTCTGGGCCGAGCTGGCCTGGACTGTCATTAATGTCAGTTTTTCGTGGATCTGTGTGAGCTATTTTGGTTTGAAGGGCGCCGGCATTGCATTCTTTGCATCGTATATCTTTCACTGGCTTCTGATCTATCCGATCGTCCGGCGACTCAGCGGTTTTCGCTGGTCAGCCGCAAACTGGAAAGTCGGATTGCTCTTTCTCTCCTTGATCGCGGTGGTTTTTTGCGGTTTTTATGTACTACCAGCCCTATTAGCGGTGGGCATTGGGACATTGGCGATGATTCTAAGCAGCGTCTACTCTATTCGAGTCCTCGTCAATCTCGTTTCCTTGGATCGGATTCCTCCTCCCATCCGGCAGTTTTTCGTGTGGCTCCGTCTTGCGCCTTCGGGTTCTTAATGCGGATGGGTTGATCATTTTCAGTTGCAGTTGAGCCTGCAACCCATGACGACAATGGACTAGAATTCCCCGACATTCGTCGTCGACTCTACTGCAGTGCGATATTTTTATTTAACAAGAGGTTTATTCAAATGAGTTCCAACGATGTAGTCGTACCCTGCATCGTAATGGACGTGTCCTGCGAGAGTGTTCGGGGCTGTCAATTTACCTCGGAGCATTACCAACGGTTGCTGGAGACGCACTGGGTGATCTGTAGCATGGTGGGGAGCTGTGCCGACAATGCTGTCGCCGAGAACTGCTTTTGTGTGCTGAATCGGTAACAGGTGAACTGACAGCACGACCGCAGCAGAGCTGAGGCGAGAGCCGATATATCTTTGATTCTATTGAACGGGGTCACAATCAGCGGCAGCGCCGAAGACTTGAGATGCAGAAACGGAAGCAGGCACTCTTGACTCAACCGTTCTTGATAATAGGGTAGAACCCTATCGACTCTTGGTGGCGCTTGGGGTTTGGACATTGGGGATGATTCTGAGGGGTGATCATTCGGTTCGAAATTCATTTGGGCTCTCTATTTTTGCCGGATTCCTCACCCTATGCAGCAGCGGCTTCTTGCGATCCAGCTTCACACGCTTGCTTGGGGTTCTAAAGAATGACAGAAGGATACTACCGATGCATATTGAAACGAGAAAGCCAGGAATTCTATTTATAGTAGAAAATAATAATGTGCCTACGGATATCCGGGTATGGAGGGAAGCCAAGACGGCGAAACAAGCCGGGTATTCCGTGACCATTATCTCGCCAAAAACTGCAAATTTCTCGAAGAGCTACGAAGTGATCGATGACATTGAAATATATCGACACTCTGCTATTGAAAATAAGGGCGGGAAAATCAATACGTTAGTAGAGTATGCAAATGCTTTTTATTGGGAAGTGCTAATAAGTCTTAGGGTGTTCTTTAGAAGGAGATTTCACGTAATCCATGGAGCCAACCCTCCAGACCATATATTTCTGATCGCTCTTCTATTTAAATTGGTTGGTGTCAAATATATTTTCGACCATCATGACCTTGCGCCGGAGCTTTATGTTCATAAGTATTGCGGTAGGAAGAAAATGATCTATAGATTGCTCAGTTTGATGGAAAGGTTTTCTTGCCTAACTGCCGACGCAATTGTGAGTACGAATCAGTCCTACAAGAAGCATGTAATTAAGAGATATGGGATAAAGTCGGAGAAAATATTTATAGTAAGAAACGATCCGGAAGTTCCAGAGATACAAAAAAAAGACAACTGCGAGAATTATGGAAGCAAGCAGGTCGCCGAGCTCTTGTATATGGGATCCATTAACAACCAAGACGGAGTGGATTTATTGACCAAGGTGGTACATATCTTAGTGGAGCAGCTTAATCAGAGGCAGGTACATTGCACAGTAGTCGGAGATGGAGATGATTTGCCCCGCGTGAAAGGACTCTGCACCGAACTGGGCATAAATTCGTTCTTTACGTTCACTGGATACATTTACGATCGAAAATTGATTCGGAAATATATTGAGGAAACCGATATCTGTCTTGAGACCGCGCCGTATAGCGAAGTAAATTGCAGATCAACATTCATAAAAGTCATGGAATACATGGCAGCCGGAAAGCCGATTGTCGCGTTTGACTTGGAGGAAACTCGATATTCTGCTCAAGATTCAGCGCTGTTAATTGAACAAGGTAACCTCAGGGCATTTGCGGAAGCCATTGAGAAGCTTGTATGCGAACCTCTTTTACGTGAGGAACTTGGAAAGCATGGACAAAATCGAATTTTAAGGGAATTAAACTGGAACAATTCATCAACGGAACTCATGAGAACATATGAATATGTATTTGGAAATGGCGTTTTTGGATTCTCCATGCGTGGGCTAAAAGGATAGGATGGCTGTCCAGGTTCATTCAGGTCGACCGCCTACGATGCCTGCAAGTTAGTAGGTGTTTTATAGAGCGCATGTTGGTGCAGGGTCGGCTCCTCTCTGAACGCCCGTAGCGTCTTTTCCTCCTACCCGCAGAAAGTCTGACGCGGCATAGATACACTCGTTGCGGTTTGGATTTCTAGCACTGCATAAGAAGTGAGGGTAAAGGACGTATGGGAGAGTATGTCATCATCACCCCTGCGCGGGATGAAGAGATCTTCATCGAGAAAACGCTCCAGTCGGTTATCAATCAAACCGTGAAGCCGGTCAAGTGGATCATCGTGAATGATAATTCCACAGACCGGACAGGGGAAATTGTTGAGCGATACGCAGCGGAGAACGGTTTAATTCAATTGATCAGTTTGAAGCGGTCGGAGGAAAGGCATTTCGGCAACAAAGTCCGTGCCTTTAATCGTGGGCTCAGCGAGGCACAGGGTCTTAACTACCGATTTATTGGGAACATCGATGCCGACATTTCTCTGGAGAAAGATCATTTCGAGAAACTCCTTCGTGAATTCGACGCAGATCCCAAACTTGGTATTGCCGGAGGAATGGTGTCCTCCTGTTTCGGTGACCGATTTGTCAGCCAGAACGTGGCGCTGGATAGCGTGGCTGGGGCAGTCCAGCTGTTCCGCCGGGAGTGTTTTGAGCAAATCGGAGGGTATTTGGCATTGCCCTTGGGCGGGATTGACGCCGCTGCCGAAATTATGGCTCGGATGAAAGGATGGAAGGTACGCACGTTCCCTGAGCTTTCCGTGCTTGAGCATCGCCGGACCGGTACGGCGAAAGCCAGCCCCCTGGGAGCCCGGGTACGGGAAGGGCGACGGTTCTACTCACTTGGGTACGGGTTGTTGTTTTATTGTCTCCGTTGCATCTATCGATCGATGGAACAGCCAAGGGTTGTGGGGAGTGGTGCGGCTCTCTTTGGATTTCTACAAGGATTGTTTGGGCGGGACCCAATTGTTTTGCCACCTGAGGCAGTTAATTATTTAAGAATCGAGCAGCGAGAAAAGCTCTTGGGGAAACTCAGATCGTGGTAGCCAGTTATTTCTGGCGATCACTGTTACTCGGACGGTGCATTAAATAATTAGGTATTATTATGTGTGGAATTGTGGGAATATTTGATACCACGGGGAAGCCCGTTGACCGAGGTCTTCTTAAACGGATGACTTCGGCTCTCCAGCACCGGGGGCCGGATGGTCAGGGCTATTTCGTGGATGGACCAGTCGGCTTGGGACATCGGCGCCTGAGCATCATTGATGTGGAGGGAGGTGCCCAGCCTATCGGCAATGAAGATGGAAGTCTGCAGATTGTTTTTAACGGTGAGATTTATAATTTTGTAGAGCTGCGTAAGGATCTGGAGGGGGCCGGGCACACATTTAGAACCCGATCCGATACGGAAGTCATCGTCCATGCCTACGAGCAGTGGGGCAAAGGGTGTGTCGAGCGCTTCAACGGGATGTTTGCCTTTGCCCTATGGGACTCGAACAAGCGCGAGCTGTTTCTTGCCCGGGATCATCTCGGCATTAAGCCTTTATATTATGTCGATGTGGGAGATCGTATTGTGTTCGGGTCTGAGATCAAGGCGGTGCTTCAAGATCATGCCTGCCATCGCGCTGTGGATATCGAATCTCTGGCTGAACTCTTTACTTTCCGATACGTGCCCTCACCCAAAACTCTTTTTGAGAGCATCCGTAAATTGCCGGCAGGGCATAGAATGACCCTGTCTGCGAGGGGCATTGAGGTGGAGCGGTTCTGGGGTCGGATTCCTAGGCTGCGGGAGAGTTGGAACGAGGAGGCTCTGAGAGAAGAGTATTGCGCCCTGCTGGAAGATGCCGTTCGCCTACAGCTCCGGAGCGATGTGCCCTTGGGACTTTTCCTGAGCTCAGGCGTCGATTCTGGCGCTCTGCTCGCTATCATGAGTCAGTATTCTTCCGGCCCCGTTCAGGCGTTTACCATCGGGTTTGAAGGGGGAGAGAAGACCAACGAAGTGGAGGATGCGAAGTCTTTGTCCCGGAGCTTCGGAGCCGATCATTACTTCATGGAGGTAAAGCCGGAAGACTATCTGAAGTACTATGAAACCTACCTCTGGGATCTGGAGGAACCGGTGGGAAATGAAACCGCCGCCGCGTTCTACTTCGTCAGTAAGATCGCTCGCGAAAAGGTCAAGGTGGTTCTGGCCGGACAAGGGGCTGACGAACCGTGGGCCGGGTATGATCGTTACTTGGGTGCCAAACTCTCGACCCTCTACAGCCAAATACCTTCTATGGTGACTGGTCCCCTGGCCTCCCTCGTGAATAGAATCCCGGGCCGATTTGAACGATTGAAGCGGGGCGTGAGTTCCCTCAGTGAGCCCGATATGCTGACGCGGTTTACCAAAATGTATTCATTCTTTAGCGCCGACATGAAGCAGCAACTTTTTAAAGGGCCGTTGTTGGCTCAGATTGCTCATGACGCATACAGGTCGAAGGAGGCCCTTCGTCGCCTCCAAAGCGATGTGAAAGATTTGGATCCGGTGACGCAGATGCTCTATATCGACACGCGGGCCAATCTACCGGATGACCTATTGATGGTTGGGGATAAAACCTCCATGGCAAATTCTCTTGAGGTCCGGGTTCCATTCCTGGACTATCGCTTGGTTGAATTTATCGAGAGCCTTCCTTTGGCGCTAAAGCTGAATGGACTGACGGGGAAATATCTCCATAAAAAGGCGATGGTAAAATGGCTGCCGAAGGAAGTGGTTTACCGCAAGAAAAAGGGATTTGCGAACCCGGTAGAAGACTGGTTTCGGACCAAGATTCGGCCGTTCGTAGAAGAGTGTCTGTTAAGCCCCCACTCCGGTGTCGGAGACTATTTCGATCAGGAATATATCCGTCGTATGCTTGAGAAAGATCGTGATGGGACTGAGCAGCTACGCCGGCACATTCACCTCCTAGTCTCGTTCGAATTGTGGCATCGCGAATTCATACGGAATTAAACGATGGAAGCCGATGCATCGATGGAACTGTCGATTATCATTGTCAACTGGAACTCCAAAGATTACCTTCAAAAGTGTATTGCATCGATCATGGACTCCAAGGGCGAAACAGAATTTGAAATCGTTGTGATCGACGGCGGATCATTCGATGGCTCCGGTGAAATGCTAAAGGAGTGCTATCCGCAAGTGAAGTTTCTCCAGAGTGAGAAAAATATCGGCTTCGCAAAAGCAAACAATATAGCTTTTAAGGCATCAAGTGGCCGTCATATCTTGTTCTTGAATCCGGACACCGAAGTTGTCATTCCAGCCATCAATGTCCTGTTTGATCAGATGCAGAAGTTGCCGAGAGCGGGCGCAATTGGCTGCAAGCTGCTCAATGCTGACGGATCGGTCCAAACGAGTTGTACCCAGTCGTTTCCTACGATCTTGAACCAGCTCTTGAACTCGGAATTCTTACAGGCTTTATTTCCAAAGTCTCGGCTCTGGGGAATGACATCGCTATTTAGTACCACGGACGAGCCAGCGGAAGTAGAAGTGCTTTCAGGGGCATGTATTATGATGAGGCGGTCGCTCTTTGAGCAAATCGGACAGTTCAGTGAGGATTACTTCATGTACGCTGAGGACATCGATCTTTGCTACAAAGTTAGGCAGGCCGGTTATGAGAATTACTACATTCCGAACGCGACGGTTTTCCACTTCGGGGGCGGAAGCACGCAACAAAGGCCAAGTGACTTTGCCGTAGTCATGATGCGGGCGTCCGTTTGGCGGTTTCTACGAAAAACTAGAGGCAAGATGTACGGCTCCGGATATCGATGCTCGATGCTGATATCAGGAATCGGGCGGATCGTTTGTTTACTCGTGCTTTTCCCGCTCTATCTTATTCGTGGGTGCCTGGCGTCCTGGAAAGCATCGGCGCGTAAGTGGTGGGCCATTTCAGTCTGGAGTATTGGTCTCAAGGAAGCTGGAGGGAAATCATGAAGGAAGTAATCTATCGTTGTGGAGCAGAAGCACTATTTTTAGGCTGTCATTTGCTCTCATAAGCAAGATGTGTGGCATCGTCGGAAAACTGACTTTAGACGGAAATCAGCCGGTTCATCGTGAACTTATCCGGCAGATGAAGAACGAAATCGTCCATCGTGGACCGGACGGAGATGGCACCTATCTTTCCGGCCCGGTCGGACTGGGTCACAGGCGACTCTCTATCATCGGCTTGGAAAGTGGCGCCCAGCCGATGAGCAACGAAGACGGCACCGTGTGGGTGGTCTACAACGGTGAGATTTATAATTTCCCCGAGCTCCGATCGGACCTTGAGGCCCGCGGGCATACCTTTAAATCCGACACCGATACAGAAGTCATTGTTCACCTCTACGAAGCGTTTGGAACGGAGTCGGTGGAACGGCTTCGGGGGATGTTCGCATTTGCTCTTTGGGATGAACGCAAACAATTCCTTCTCTTGGCGAGGGATCGAGTCGGGATCAAGCCGCTTTATTACGTGAATACCGGAAAGGCATTGGTATTCGGCTCCGAAATAAAGTCGTTGCTGGTAGATCCCTCCGTGGAGCGTAGAATAAACCCGCGCGCGATCGACCGTTTTTTGACCTACTACTATCTCCCAGGGAATGAGACCCTATTCGAGGGGATCTATAAACTTGAGCCAGGCCACTATTTAACCGTCCATAAAGGTCGCGTGGTGAAACGACAGTACTGGGATCTCGATTTTGAGATATCTCCGCGTTGGACGCGATTTGATGACGCGGTCGAGGCGCTACAGACGCTACTGCGCGACACTGTTAAAGATCATATGATCAGCGATGTGCCTGTCGGTGTCCTATTGAGCGGAGGCGTCGACTCGACCGGTATTCTACGTTATGCCGTGGAACAGACGAAAAAACGGATCAGTACATTTACCGTCGGCTTTGCAGGAGAAGACTTCTCGGATGAACGACCGTACGCACGGTTGGCAGCCCGACATTATGACACGCTACATCATGAAATCACGATCAATGCAAAAGATTTTTGTAATTTTCTCCCGAAATATGTCTGGCACATGGAGGAGCCTGTCTGCGAGCCGCCAGCTATAGCCCTCTATTTTGTATCACGGTTGGCCCGTGAGGCGTCTGTCAAGGTTTTGCTGTCGGGGGAAGGGGGGGACGAGGCGTTCGGCGGTTACCAGACCTATCGAAACCTCCTTCTGCTGGAAGGCCTAAAGTCCGTCTTCGGACCGGCAAAAGGATTTCTTCGTCTTGCGGCACAGGCCTTGGGCCAGTTTGGGTGGAAACGGGTCAAACGATACGGTACCCTTGTCGATTTGCCGTTGTCGCAGTATTACTTAAGCCGTACGGCGGCACCCGATTCACCCTTCAACCAGCTAAAACATGTCCTCTATAAGAAGGATTTTTTGGACTCCCTCGACGAGCCGTCCGACGAGCCGACGCAGAGTCTATTCAAGCAATTAGACAGTTTGCCACTGCTTCATCAACTGCTCTATGTGGACACCAAAACGTGGCTGCCGGATGATCTGCTGGTCAAAGCAGATAAAATGACCATGGCTACCTCAGTTGAGCTGCGGGTACCCCTCCTTGATTTTCAAATCCTTGAATTTGCGGCGTCGCTGCCTCCGCACTTCAAGGTGCAAGGTTGGTCGACCAAACGTATTCTGAAGGCGGCCTTAAAGGACTCCGTCCCACCGATGATTCTCAAGCGAAAGAAAACGGGTTTTCCTGTCCCGTATGATCGCTGGCTCAGAAAGGAATTGAAGGAGTTTGCTTTTGAGACGCTTTTAGATAAGAACAGCGCTTTGAGCGCTTATTTTTGCGATGGGGTGCTTCTCCAATTGCTCAAGTCCCACCAGCGGGGAGAAGGAGGCTCCCAAGAGATTTTCTCTCTACTCGTGCTCGAATTATGGCACCAGCAATTTCTTAAAGGACGTCTGATTCCTCAAGCCATCCACTGAAGACACACTAGGTGTGGCTGAGATTTATTGAAACATTTGTTTTGGAAAATCTTGAACTGCCCAGGATCCAGGGCAATCTCGATTCCGCTGGGACTCTAACATGAATAGTATTGCGGTTGCTTTTGTATTCACAAATGCGATTGCGTTATTAGTTCTTCCACGGCGGTGGGCTCCTCTCCCTCTCCTGGTGGGGGCATGCTACATGACCCTGGAGTCGAGAGTCGAGATTGGACCATTTCATTTTACGGTCATTCGAATATTAGTGGCTGTAGGTGTAGTTCGTGTAATTATGCGAGGGGAGCGGTTATCCGATAAAATGAACGGGCTTGATTGGCTAATGGTGGCATGGGCTGCCTGGGCGCTGATCAGCAGCCTGTTTCACGAGGATGTTTCGGGAGTGTTGGTGAATCGCCTCGGTCTTATTTACAACGGGTGCGGCATCTACTTCCTTCTTCGTGTTTTCTGCCAATCGCTCAATGATGTGGTGAGCCTATGCTGGGTCACTGCCATCCTTCTGGTGCCACTCTCGATCGTTATGCTGTCAGAGCAAGCGACAGGGCGGAACATATTTTCGGTATTGGGGGGAGTCGCAGAACTCTCTGAGATTCGGAACGGAAAAATTCGTGCGCAAGGACCATTCGCTCATTCAATTCTTGCAGGGACGGTCGGTGCGGTCTGTCTGCCCTTAATGGTCGGCCTCTGGCGTCAACATCGAAAGACTGCGATTGCAGGAATGGCGGCTTGTCTCTCGATGGTTTTTGCGGCCGCTTCCAGCGGGCCAATCCTGAGCGCATTGTTCGGCCTTGGGGCGTTGTTCATGTGGCATTGGCGGCATCAGATGCGGTTCTTCCGGTGGTTTGCCCTTCTGGGATATATCGGACTCGATCTGATCATGAATGCGCCGGCCTATTATTTGCTCGCGCGGGTCGACCTGACCGGAAGCAGCACCGGCTGGCATCGTGCGGCATTGATTGAAGCAGCATTGACACACATCTCTGAATGGTGGTTTGCTGGTACCGATTTCACCCGCCACTGGATGGAATATGGAGTCGGTTGGAGCGGAGATCATGCTGACATTACAAATTATTATTTAAATATGGGCGTATGGGGGG
>JAKDNQ010000288.1 GCA_030456405.1 Nitrospira sp. | reverse complement strand
GACGCGTGAACGTCGATTTTCCCAATTGGATCATCGAATCACTGGATGCTCAGGCGAGCCGTCTTGGGGTCACGAGGCAATCGATTATTAAGATGTGGATTGCCGAACGATTGAAGGAAGAAGTGAGGAAGGCAAGCTGACTACCGGCTGGAGGATTCCGGCACGCCTCAAGACGCTCAGCAGAGCCAGATGCCATGACATCTCAAACGTATCCCCGCAGTCCCCAAGCCCTGCTCGGTGGCATGGCCCACTTGGGGCGGTTCATCGACAAGATTCGCTTGCGGCATGCTGAGTTATAGACCGTTAGGCTCTCTTCACCCCAAAATTGTTCCTCATCCAATGTTTCTCTTTCCTTGCTTCTTTCTGAGACGCGTGTGTATTATAAATGAAAGTGTACACACTTTGATTTGGAGGGGCTATGCGTACCAACATCGTGATTGATAATGGCTTGATGCGGCAGGCGATGAAGGCCACCGGGCTCTTAACCAAGAAAGCAGTAGTGGAGGAGGGCCTTCGATTACTTATCAAGGTGAAGGGGCAGGAAGGCATCCGTCGTTTGCGCGGCAAGGTTGAGTGGGAGGGCGATCTCAGCGCGAGGCGGGAAGGCCGTATCAAGGCTGCGTCATGATTATTGTCGATACGACGGTATGGGTGGATTATTTCCGAGGGACAGGCACTCCCCATGCCGACTGGCTTGAAGCCCAACTGACGAAAGAGCGACTTGGGCTCACCGATCTGATTCTGTGTGAAGTGTTGCAGGGGATCACCACTGACAGCCAATTTGATGCGGTTCAAAAGCAGCTGCTGGAGTTGGAGGTTTTTGAAACTGGGACTGTCGAATTAGCTACCGAAGCAGCTCTGAACTATCGGCGCCTGAGAGCGGCTGGGCGAACCGTTCGCAAGACGATCGATTGTCTGATCGCGACGTTTTGTTTGTTGGAAGGACACGCGTTACTCCACAATGACCGTGACTATGATCCGTTTGAAGAAGCGCTTGGGTTGAAAGTTCTTCACCCTTGAGAGGAAATAGCGGTTATGACTAATCAAACTTATCCTCGCAGTCCCAAAGCCCTTCTCGGTGGCATTGCCCACTTGGGACGGTTTATCGACAAGATTCGTCTGCGGCATGCAGGCCAGATTCAGGACTACAACTACATCACGGTGGGGTTCGATAAGTACCTGATCGACTTTCTGCTGATCGACCCGAAGGCATTCGAGCAGTTGGTGTTGGCCGGTGGAACGGATGAGGACTTGCTTGCTTGGGTGAAGGCCGATAGTCGAAAGCCGTCCGACCAAGAAATTGCGGAATGGAGCCAGGGTCTTCTCTCCTCCAGCCCCAAGGATGATGCCGCGCGCCAGCGGTTTCAGGGACGGCTGCAAGAAGTGGCGATGAAGCGTGGGATATCCATCAGTTCCCTCCCTCCTGTCTCCACCTGGGCCGACGTGATCGAGCTCGATGAGGGACGATTATAGCCAACTTGCCGGTGATGCAGCCTGGCTGATTGGCCCTCCATCCCGCCCTAACTTTTGTCCACATCGATCGATCCGCAGGCTGTTACCCTCTCTTTTCATGAAAAAGTAGGCATTTCCTCCCTTTCGATGTAGCATCGACATTGTGATGGTGAGGTCAGGAGTAAATGGCACCTCATCGTGAAACTAACCCAGGGAGGATGTGTATGATCAGAGTAGTAGCTTCATTGACGGCTGCCGCTGTGTTGTACGCCTTTACTAGTGTTTTGGCCCAAGCGCCGGAATCGGAGCCAGCCATGATCCCACCACCCCCAGCTCCTGCGCAGCCTCAGGCTGTGGAAAGGGAGAAAAATGGCGACAGGCATGAAGTGAAGGAAGAGCATGGGGGGAAGGGTAAGGGAAAAGGCAAAGGAAAGGATAAAGGAAAAACCAAAGGAAAGGGGCAGGGCAAGAAGCGCGGGTTAGATCGTGCCGACGAAGTCGCCGGCGAACAGGGGAAGCAAGGCCGTGATAATGCTCGTGGCCGTGGCAAGCACGGTGATCGTGAGCGGCATGGAAAGAAGGACAAACATAAAGATAGCGACACGCATGAGAAGAACTAGCTAATCACGTCACTTTGACGATTTGAAACAAAGCGGTCGGTCCTTATGGGCCGGCCGCTTTTGTATGTGTGGGGAGATTGCGCGATTGTTTGGAGAGATAGTGTTTATGGAGTTTGCGGTCGGGATTATCGGTGTTTGAGGGTTTCGCGTTGTGAGCGAAGGTCTTGCACGGGAAGGGTTTGTGTAGGGATCGATTACGAGCCGACAGCGCTGAGGATCGATGTTGCGTGAGCAGGATGGGCGGGTATTGCCATCGATGGCTGGGCTTCGACAAGGTTTGTGACTCGTTCACGGTCTCCCGGACGATACCGCAGAAACTCTACTCCGAAGTGCCCGTCTTTGCACCAGCGAACCACTGAGACGTCTACCGCCAGGGGAGTTGGTTCCTGCGCCACAGCGATCCGCAGTGCGAGATAGGTTCCTGCATTCAGTGCGATGTCGCTGCGCATTCTACAGCCGGCAGGTGACAGGTCGAACAAGACCCCCTCTCCTGCCTCGGTATCGCTTTGGATACTCGCAGGGTAGTGGACCACCGTTATTTGGTTTATTTGGTTTGTTTCGTTTGTTTGGTTAAACCAGACAAACCAGAGGAACCAGATAAACAAAACAAACCAGTTTGAGCATCCTGAGAGAGATGTGGCGGTAAGACGCGAGTTGCCGAAACTGCTGGGAATTGTTCCTGGGAAGGCTGGAGTGGCTCAAGACGTTACGCGGCGACTTTGGTCAGAAGTCTCTTGACTTCGACATGGGCGAAGATGACGTCAGGTTCCCGCTGAAGGGCCTCATAGTAACTCCGTTCAAATCCGTCTCCTTCTTCCGAAGGACGGATGAGGGATCGGGCTTCTATCAGGAAGTGTTCCACTTCAACAAGCGAGAGCTCGGACTTGTCGTCCAAGAGTTCATCAATGCGGACCACCAGTTGCGAGAGGGGGTGAAGCCAGGTGAACCAAGGATCGTTTAACACCAAATGCAGCAGTTGGTTGGTCGACTCAACCCGGCCGTTGATACGCTCATAAGTGACTTGTTCAGCCAGAATGAGGGCCTTATGTAGGCTCAAGAGGCTACTTCGCACGTCGAGGATCTTCTCGCGGAGAGGAGAGGATTTCTTGGTCGAGTTCTTCTGTGAGACAGACGCCATAAAATAACTGTAGCAGGTTATTGTAAAAATGGGGTTCCCTAACATGAGATTCGGTTTAGAGGTCGACATCTATCACTGTGGGTTATATCGGCATATGAAGCCTCGTACTAAAGCATACTGTGTGGGAAAGATGCCAGAGGCATTCTCGCGTTGCGGTCAAGAGATATGATGCGCGCGAGGCGGGAGATATCCATCGCTCCGATGGATTCCGAGCATTCAACAGATTCAATCCGTTATGAATAAGACGGTTAGTGCCTCACTCGGGAGGCGAACTGCGCAAAGAGTTGCCCTGTGAGGTAGTTGGTGTTGTGCGGGTCGCTTGTATCCTTGCGGCGCAGATAGTCGTTGAGGATTCGACCATCGGCGGTTTTGTGGACATGAGGCAGGCGGAGATTCATGTGGTAGCGTTCGACGGCGCTGGCCACCCGACTGATGAAGATCACGGTGCCATCCGGCTCTTGCCGTTCGACGATCCCGATGTGCGTGAGCGAGTCGTTTACCTTCCCGTCACCATTGTAGTCCCATGTATTGTTGAAGAAGACGAGATCACCGGGGTGGGCGACCGGTCCCCGATGGAACCTGCCTTGTTGTCGGATGTGTGCATGAATGATCCGGACGCCGTTGGCATGAGGGTCGATCGGATCAG
>JAKDNQ010000287.1 GCA_030456405.1 Nitrospira sp. | reverse complement strand
TGAACTAGGCCCTGGCCTTCTTCGCAAGCTTATCCACCAAGCTGATCTCACCGTCGAGGCATTCAACAGTTTCTAGCCCTCATCTCGCGTAGACCATCGCACAGTATTGATCGGGAAGACCGGGATGGGGGCTGATTGATCTTCCCTGCGCGCGCCGAGACGCGCTCTTTTCCCTGGCGAGCACAGTTTCATCGTGCGCGTTCTGCGAGCAAGGAGGGCACCTGGCCGCTCCGTTCCGTCCCTTTGGAGGCCGCGCGTTGCGCGAGCACAGAAGATCATCGGCTCCATCCCCCTCTCCTTGAAAGGGCGGAGCGGAGTATGTTATACAGCAGCGCATTTTATTTTAACCAATAAGAATATTTGCATGAAAAAATATCTCCTTGGCGCCGTCCTCTCCCTCGGCATCCTTATCTCTCCGGCATTCACCCACGCGGCTGATATTGTGATTCAAGAAGCAGTTTTTGGTTCACCTCTTGTCATCAAGGCGTCCCCTGAAGTTTTTGGTGGGGCAATCTATTCTCTACGATGGAGAGGGTTTCAGTTTATCAACTCAACTGACCATGGCCGAGAGCTGCAGTCAGCTTCCTCTTTTGATGGATTCGGAGAATGTTACAATCCAACTGAAGCGGGCTCCAAAGCCGATGGGGATAAGCCTACAAGCTCGAGCCAGGTGCTCTCTGTCTCGAGCACAGCGAATTCTTTACACACGCGAGCCAAGATGGCTTTCTGGCTGCTCCCCGGCGAAGACTATGAAAAGACCTGCGGTTCTCGTACTGGTATTACAACTGCGCAAAATACGACGGTTACCTCAGAACACATCTTAGAAAAAAATGTCACAATTGGATTTAATGGGATGAAAAATGTTATTGAATATCAGATTACCTTTCACATTCCTGAGAATCGAACCTCTGCTACCTTTGAGGCGTTAACGGGATATATGCCCGCACAGTTCTCAAGATTTTTGACTTACAACCCTGCGAACGGGCAAGCGTCGGCATTGAAATTCCTATCGTATGGACCAGGAGAACAGTCTTACCCTGTTATTCTCTCAAACGAGAGCGGAACCCGTGCCATGGGAGTATATGCTCCTGACCACCTCCCAACTAATCCTATTGGATATGGTCGATTTCAATTTCCAAATATTAGCGGCAGCGACCCGAATAAATGGAACTGCGTATTTCGCAAAAAAGATATCGTACCCGGTGCTTATCAATATTCCTGCTTTGTCGTGATCGGCAATGTAAATCAAGTCATCAAAGGAATTCACTCCTTGCAAGCCTACTTTCATCCAGAGCTTGCGGCGGCAGAAATTCCAAAATATACGTTTAACCCAGGCCTCTATCGCTTTTATAAGAATTACGATCATTTTCTTACTAAGTCTTATGGAGAGGGAGAGAGCAATAATTATAAGTATGAAGGAATCGCCTTTCGATATCATGCCTCGCAGCTCGATAGCGCCATGCATATGCTTTACCGATGTCGTATACCGAGCGCTACGTCCAAACATTTTGTCTCCATGGAAGCAAATTGCGAAGGCCAGTCTTATGAGGGCAAATATGGCTACGTATCAAGCCAACCAAGAATAGGTTATCAGGATATCTATCGTTTCTCCGACGTCGCCTCAGCGGATCATCTCACCACCACAAATTATCAAGAGGGGGTCGATTTGGGATATGCCTATGAAGGAATTCTTGGCTACGCACCAATCGCTCCATTCGAATCCAAAACGAATCCATAACTCCTACCCCTATCTCTACTTCTACCTCCATCCCCGTTAGTATGCACAGCACGCCCGGCATGTCTTGATGCCACACCGAGCTGCCCGCTACCAATACCCGGGTGGTGTCCTACGCCAATACCTATCCCCGGCGGCACCACCACCACTGTGAATGTTACCACTGCTCTCACGGGTGACGCGCCTCCTACCGTAAGCTCCCCCGTCAAGAAGACAGTTTCAATGGAGAACTTTCTGAGACAGAGAAAAGGTACCGAGACAGAGAAAAGGTACCGGGAATCTTTTCTGGGCTCTCGTTATCTCTCAGGAATGGGGGCGGATTGATCTTCCACTGCGCGCGTCATCCCAATCCCTGATTTTGGCTTCCAAGGGTAGCCTGGTCGATCCTCGATTGCGCGCGTCGAACGAGCACATTCCTATCGTGCGCGTTCCGCGAGCAGGAGGACGACTAGGCTGCCCTTCCCATCCTTCTGAGGCCGCGCGTTGCGGGAGCACAGAAGATCATCAGGCTCCATCCCTCTTCTCTTTGAAAGGGCGGAGCGGAGTATGCTATACAGCAGTTCCCCTGCATAACCGGACTGCCCAATAATTTCTTCGCTCATCTCCATGGAACGAGAAACCAAAACGTATGTGCTGAAGCGGCCGATTGACGAGGCCGTTTCCCGGACGCTCTCCATCGATTATGCTGCGGCGTTGAATAGTCAGCAGCTTGCGGCGGTGACTGCGGGCGAAGGCCCCTCGCTGGTCATTGCCGGCGCCGGTAGCGGCAAGACCCGCACCTTGGTGTACCGTGTGGCCTATTTGATCGACTCGGGGATCGATCCGTCTCAGATTCTGCTCCTGACCTTTACACGAAAAT
Organism: Nitrospira sp.; assembly: GCA_030456405.1. Next base: position 1,286 of record JAKDNQ010000287.1, on the reverse strand, counting down.
CGGCGCAGGAAATGCTCGATCGGGCCGGTGAACTGATCGGTGTGCGGAGCGAACGTGTCCGTGGCGGCACATTCCACTCTGTGGCCAATATGCTGCTCCGACGCTATGGCCGGTCCATCGGTCTTGAGCCAGGCTTTACGATTTTGGATCGGGGCGACGCTGAAGACTTGATCGCCTTGGTTCGCGCGCAGCTGGGTTTGAACGAAAAAGATAAACGATTCCCTCGCAAGGGTACGATCGCCGAGATGTTCAGCAAGTCTGAGAATACATTGCGCCCGCTCGACGAGATCGTGGTCGAAGAGTTCGATCATTTTTCGGACCATCTGGATGCATTGGAGCAATTGCAGCGGGGCTATCAGGCGGCGAAACGTCAGCGTCAGCTGGTGGATTATGACGATCTGCTGGTGTTGCTGCGGCGGCTTGTGATGGAGGATGTAGAAATCCGGCGGACGATTTCATCGCTGTATCGATATATCCTGGTGGATGAGTATCAGGACACCAATCGCTTGCAGGCGGATGTCGTCCGGCATCTTGCCTCTACCCATCAGAACGTGATGGTCGTTGGCGACGACGCGCAATGTGTGATGGAAGGGACTCCGATATTGACGCCGAAAGGCTATCATCCTGTGGAATCGCTTCGTGTTGGAGATACGGTGCTCAGTGGTGGTGGAAATGGGCGACTCGTCGAGTCATATATTGTCGCGAAGACTTCGAGCACCCACGACCGGTATCGACGAGTCCGAACAAGGACTGGGCGAGACGTCTGTTTTTCGCCTAATCACCTTTGCTTTGCCAAGATCCGCTCACAGAGTGGGCGTTGGTATGTCTATCTCATGCATCGAGAGGATCTTGGATATAGAATCGGTGTTACCAAGCTGCCGCGTTACGATATTGAAGGTATACGGCCCCAAATGCGCGCAGCGCCGGAACAAGGTGAGCGGCTGTGGTTACTTGAAGCCTGCGCATCCCGTCAGGAGGCGGTGTATCGCGAGGAACTACTGGGCCTCCGTTATCAGATTCCTCAAGCCCTGTTTTTTCCCGATCGGCGGAGAAACGAGAAGTACAAGATGACCAACACCCAGGCGTCCGCGTTATTCGCCGAGTTCGGTCAACATGGGGCGAGACTTTTGAAGGATTACGGGCTCCTTTACGAGTACCCAACCTACCTTCCGAAGTCATCGAAGTCGCGAGGACGCATCGCTATCAACTTGTTGATGGCTTCTGCGGCCAACACAATCGAGAAACGGCAGCGGCAGGGGCATGAACTCGCTGTTGAGAGCCAATAT
>JAKDNQ010000286.1 GCA_030456405.1 Nitrospira sp. | reverse complement strand
CGCAACAAAGCGCCTATGTGGTCGAGCGGCTCGGCAAGTATGCCGCCACGTTGGATGCGGGGTTTCACATTCTCGTCCCCTTCATCGACCGCATCCGCTACAAACATTCGCTCAAGGAAACGGCCATCGATATCCCCGAGCAGGTCTGTATCACGCGCGATAACGTGCAGGTGTCGGTGGATGGCATCTTGTACCTCAAGGTCTTGAATCCTCAGCGCGCGTCGTACGGCATCAGCGACTATCATTTCGCCCTGATCCAGCTTGGGCAGACCACACTGCGGAGCGAGATCGGAAAAATCGAACTGGACCGAACATTCGAGGAGCGGACCAACATCAATATCCAGGTGGTGAACGAACTCGACAAGGCCTCGGATCCCTGGGGTGTCAAAGTCCTCCGGTACGAGATCAAGAACATCACCCCCCCGAAGGGCGTGCTGGATGCGATGGAAAAGCAGATGCGGGCGGAGCGAGAGAAGCGCGCAGTGATTCTCACGTCCGAGGGCGAGCGCGACGCGGCGATCAACCAGGCTGAGGGAGAGAAACAGCAAGTGATTAAAGCCTCCGAGGCAAAGAAGCAGCAGCAGATCAACGAGGCAGACGGAGCAGCGGCAGCCATCCTCGCCATTGCTCAAGCCACCGCCGAGGGGCTGCGCAAGGTCGCAGAAACCATTCGGGTGCCGGGAGGCCAGGAAGCCGTTCAGCTGCGCGTGGCGGAGCAGTACATCACGAAGTTTGGAGAGTTGGCAAAAACGAACAATACCCTCATCCTTCCTGCCACAGTCTCCGACGTCGGTTCCATGATCGCCGTGGCGATGAACGCCATGCGGCAGATAGGTCCCGGCGCCACAACGAAATCCTAGCCAGCATTATTCACGAAGACTTCTACTGCAACCGTCGATACGCCGCTACGAAAAGCCTGACGGTGGGCGGGCTCGCCGCTCAGTCGATCAACATACTGTTTCAAGTATGCCTCTCTCCCTCGCGACTCCGCGCGCCCGTCTCGCTTGGCGTCTCGGCGGTTTCGTCACGAACTCTCGTGAATATTGCGGGCTAACCGGCCTGCAAATCACGTTTGACAGGTGACAGCAGGTTGCCTAGAATCGCTTCCTATGAAAGAACATGTGCTCAGAACGTTTACCGAAAGCGCGACCGTCAAGCAACAATTCGCCCGCGAGCATGCCGATCGCATCGTGCAGGTCGCGACATTGATGGCCACGGCTTTTCGCGAAGGACACAAGATCTTATTGTTCGGCAACGGCGGCAGCGCCACGGACGCGGCCCACATCGCCGCCGAGTTCGTGGGCCGCTATAAACAAGAACGGGATCCCCTCCCGGCCATCGCTCTCGCCACCGACATCGCCGCCATTACCTGCATCGCCAACGACTACGGGTTCGAAGAACTCTTTGCCCGACAGATCCGCGCCCATGGTCAGAAAGGCGACGTCGCCATCGCCATCAGCACCAGTGGCAATTCTCCCAACGTGTTGAAAGGTGTAGAGGCTGCAAAGGCCTGTGGCCTCACCACCATCGGCTGGACCGGAGGGACCGGGGGGAAACTGGCCGGACTGGTGGAATATCCGTTCGTCGTCCCTTCGACGGTCACAGCCCGCATTCAAGAAAGCCACATCACGCTCGGCCACGTCCTGTGCGAACTCATCGAGGAACAGCTCCTTGGCAAAACCTCTTGATCGGCAGCGGCCCCCTGTCACGACTCCGAGGCTGATCCCGCCGATCAACGTGATGGATCTCACGACCTATCCGCTCAAGAAACGGCACAGCAAGGTCCGCGTTTCCGATTTTGCCGGCCCCTGGAAGCGCGGAGGCAGCTTCAGCCAATTCTATCGCTCGCTGCCTGATATCCTTGGCGTGAAATCGTTGCGCGCGGTCGCCAAAGCCGTCGCGAAGGCCCATCGTAAAGGCCGTCCCGTCATCGCAGGGATCGGCGCCCATGTCATCAAGGTCGGATTGAGTCCGATTCTCGTGGATCTCATGCAGCAAGGGATCCTCTCCGCCGTGGCCATGAACGGCGCCGGAATCATCCACGACTTCGAATTGGCGCTCATGGGACACACCTCGGAGGAAGTCGACGCGGAGATCGACGAAGGGCGCTTTGGGATGGCGGAAGAAACCGGCCGTATGCTGAACGAGGCAATCGTCCGTGGAGCCCACGATCGCGAAGGGCTGGGCGAATCCGTCGGCCACTACATCAATCGGCGCCAGGGGCAGTTTCCCAATCGTGAGACGAGCGTCCTGGCGACTGGAGCGAAGCTCGGCATCCCGGTGACCGTGCACGTCGCCATCGGAACCGATATCATCCATATGCATCCTGCCGCGGACGGAGCCGCGATCGGCGCAACGTCGCTGTTGGACTTTCGGCGACTTGCGGCCGTGGTCTCAGAGATGGAAGGTGGTGTGTATCTCAATCTCGGCTCTGCCGTCATTTTGCCGGAAGTCTTCCTCAAAACAGTGTCGCTCGCGCGCAATCTTGGTCATGATCTCACCGACATTACGACGGTGGACATGGACTTCATGGCCCACTACCGTCCGCTCACCAACGTGGTGCGTCGGCCGACCCAGAAGGGCGGAAAAGGCTACTCCCTGATCGGCCACCACGAAATTATGGTGCCGTTGCTGGCTGCGGCGATGTACGAAGAATTGGCAGCCCGCTGAAAAAGTTCCCTGGCTTCGTTCTCAGTCGCTCGTCTCCCTGCAACGTACCGCAAGGGTACGCTTCGGTCGCCGAACTCCCTGCGGCCTTGCCGAGTGACCTTTTTGAGCGGGCTGCTTAGGCACTCAACATCATGTTAATGCATCCAATCAATGAAAGATGTCCACCCGTAGTCCACATCAACGAGATGGCTTATGACCTATAGGGAAAAGTCTTGTCCGCCGTTATCAACCGATCGGCTTCAAAATACCTGGCGCGATCTTAACGGGCAGTATTTCGGCGGAGCCCTCCCATCCATCGCCATCGTCTGGAGCCGCCGGTTAACCTCCTCGGTCGGCATGTTCATCAGTCGATGCGGACCCAGGCCACGGTTGAGTCGAGATGGCCTTCGCCCACCGACCAGGCGCGAAATTCGCCTGTCTCTCCCCCTGCTACAGCAAGTCGCCCAGCAAAGCAAGTATGGCAAACAAGAGATCATGAACACACTGGCGCACGAGATGATTCATCAATGGCAATACGACGTCCTCAAGCGGCGTCCGAATCATGGGCCACATTTTCTCCGCAAGATGACCGAAATGAATCGGGACGGCGCGCTGGCGATCACGATCTACCATTCGTTACGGAAGGAAGTCCTCGCCCTCGCGCAATTTTCCTGGCGCTGCAAACAGTGCGGGCGAGTCTATCGACGTCAGCGGCGAACGATTCAGCCGCGTCGTCACCATTGCGGCGTCTGCCGGGGATCGTTACAAGAATTGAGATCTGTCGGCTCGGTTCCGACTGATCCTAAGAGTCCTTCCCGCACGACAGTGTCTTCCCTTCAACGCCCTTTGCAACCGATTCAATTGTCCTTTACCTTCTGACAGGATGCTGAAAAAGTCCGCCAGCAAAAAGACCGTGAAGCGTCGTTCGTGAAGCGTATTTCGTAAGAAATCGAGGGGCATACGATCGTCCATACACTATAGGGCTCTTTTCTTCGGACGAGAGACGAACGACGCTTCACGAACGACAGGGATGATCCATGCGTTGGTCGCGCCAGATCCTCTTCGGGGATGTCGATGCCATGTTCGCGTCAGCAGCCGCGGTGAAGGATCCAAGCCTGGCCGGTAAACCGGTCGTGGTCGGCGGCCCACCGCCACGGGGAATCATCGCCGCAGCCAGTTACGCTGTGCGACCCTTCGGCATCCACTCGGCCATGCCGACGGCCAAAGCCCTCCAGC
>JAKDNQ010000071.1 GCA_030456405.1 Nitrospira sp. | reverse complement strand
GTGGAGCTGCTGACGCAGGAAGTGGGCGAGTTGCAGGCGCAGGTTGCGGGGCTAACCCAGGCGGTGAAGGAGAAGGACCGGCATATCGAGAACCTGGAGCGGATGATCGGCGAGCAGGAAGCGAAGGTTTTAACGTGTGCCGAACAGAAGACCGTTGAATGAGGTCAGTGCCATGGTGAGTGTGATTATGACTGGAGTTCGAACGGGGAAGATCCGTACTTTGCAGTAGAAAGTATCGGCCAGGAACTGCTTAGAGACCGACGCGAAGTGCACTATGTCGTTCTTATCCCATAATAGTGGAGCCCGTTAAAAAGACATGATCAGATTTGCAAATTGGTTTCCGCATATGGAGAAAAGCTTCAAAGGCTGCGTGGATGGCATTGCGGGGGGGGTGCTGTTCGGATGGGCGGTCGACCCTGCCGATCCTATGACGCCGGTAGAACTTGAAATATTGGTTGGTAGCACAGTAGTAGGGAAAGTAGCGGCGGACTTGCCTCGTCCTGATATCAGCTACGCAGCCAGTGTTGGCGGGCGGTGCGGATTTATATTCGACCTGAGTTCTTATCTAGGCAACATGGACTCCCAGACAGTGATAGTGCGCGCAGTCTTGACCGGCAGGCTCTTGAGCAACAGCCCCCTGGAAGTGACGGAGCGAGGCGGATGGGGGTCGCTGGATTACCTGCGCGGAATAGTTGCGTACGGCTGGGCTGTGGTTGCTAACCCGGCGCAGCCGTACGCCGTAGTTGAAATTCTTGTCGATGGGAAGTCAGTTGGTACAAGCACGGCAAATCTGGACCGGCCGGACCTGCGCCTTGCCGGGTTGCCTCGATTCAAATGCGGCTTTGAATTCACGATCCCTCACTCCATGCATGACGGGCAGAGTCATACGGTGACGGCTCGTATTGCGGGCAGCGGTAGACACTTGGTTGGCGGTGAAAAGAGCTTTCGGGCTATGATTAAGAGTCACGTCGATCACTTTTCGCTGGAACAGGTTTCGGGATGGATCGTCAATGCCTACGCTTCCGATGTACCGGTTAAGCTCGACCTCTATGTCGACAAATCGCTAGTTGCAACGACAGAGACATCCCGCTCCAGGACTGACGTCGCCAGCAAGCTTGGGCTCAACGGAGTCACAGCCAATTTTGGGTTCGATATTGCGCTGCCACGTCCCAAAGAGGATTGGAAGATCCGGCGTCTCAAGTTATGTTTCTCCGGTACCACCGATGCCATCGGCGGAGAAGAGCACGTTCTATTCAGGAGGGATTTTGTCCTTCATGCCGTCGAAAATATTGCTAGCATCTTATTCGCGCTGCCGCAGGCCGATGGATCCGGTTTAGAGAGTGATATGTCCCTCATCCGCCAACATTTTTTCCCCTATCTGATCGATCAAGTTCGGTACGGGCCTCCCGAAATTCACATCATTGCAAAACCGCCTGCTGACGTGTTGGAGATGCAAGCTGGTGAGCAGGAGCCGGTTGATGTCATCGTCCCTGTCTACAAAGGTTTCCGGGAAACGATCGAGTGCATTCGTAGCGTGTTGACGGCACAAACGGAAAAGGATTTCGAATTGATTATACTCAATGATTGTAGCCCGGATGCCGCGTTGACAGCGGAATTACGTGCCCTCGCCGCAGAATCGCGGTTCACGCTGCTGGAGAATCAACACAATCTGGGTTTTGTGGCTACCGTCAACCGCGGGATGAAGCTGCATCCTTATAGGGATGTGGTATTGCTTAACTCGGATACAGTGGTCCCTAAAGGCTGGCTGGAAGGGTTGCGCCGGGCGGCCTATTCCGCTCCCGGGATCGGCACCGTCACTCCCTTCTCCAACCGGGCGACCATTTGCAGCCTTCCACGCACCTGCTTCGACAATGAGATGCCTCTGGGGGCATCAGCTGAGGATCTCAATGGGCTCTGCGCGCAAGTCAATCCGGGCGTAGTGGTGGATATTCCCACGGCAATTGGCTTTGCCATGTACATTCGCCGAGAAACGCTGAATGAAGTCGGTTATTTCGACGAGGAAAAATGGGATAAGGGGTATGGGGAAGAAAATGAGTTTTGCATCCGTGCGTCTAATCGCGGGTGGCGGCATGTCGCCGCCTGCGACGTGTTTGTTCAGCACCACGGGTCCGTCTCGTTCGATACGGGAAAATCCCCGCGCCTGCAGCAAAATTTGGCCAAGCTGAACAAATTCTATCCGGATTATGCGGGGAAAATTCAGCGCTTTATCAAGGCCGATCCACTTGCTGGCCCTCGGGGCAGGGTGGTCGTGGGTTTGATGAAGCGGCTTGCAGCCCGGTACGTGTTGTTCATCACTCATGGGCTGGGTGGCGGGACCGAGACAGCGATACGTGACTTGTGCGCCATGAAAAAGAAAGAGGGCATCGCCCTACTCATTTTACGGTCGACGCCATCCGGCACGCTCGAGTTTGCTCCGGCCATCGGAGAACATGAAAAGACGCTGAAGATGGAATATCCTCATGACCTCTCTGTTCAGTTGCTGGCCGAACAGCTTCGGGAGCTGCCCATCGAGTCCGTTCAGTTCCACCACACGCTTGGGTTTGGCGCCGATATCTGGCAGCTGCCCAAAATGCTCAAGGTGCCGTACGACGTCATGATTCATGACTTCTATCTGGTCTGCCCTCGCATCAACCTAATCGACGACACCGGCTGGTACTGTGGCCAGCCAGACATTACCGTCTGCGAACGCTGCATCAAGGCGAACGCCCTCGACCACGACATCGACGAACGGCTCGAGGAAGTGGGGGGGACCGTCGCACGGTGGCGGGGTTTCCATGGGCTTCAGTTGCGGAACGCTCGACACGTGCTGGCGCCGAGCGAAGACACCAAGAGGCGCATCAATACCTATCTCCCCACTCAGGCGATCGAGGTGGTGCCACATCCGGAGTCTGAATTCACGTTCAAACAACGGGAGTGGGACGGCTCATTGCCGTACCGCGTGGCCGTGCTTGGAGCGATAGGTCAGCCTAAGGGCTCGGATCTTCTGCTGGCGTGTGCCAAGTATGCCGAGCGCCGAGGGCTGCCGATCAAATTCGTGGTGATCGGCTACACCTGTTGCGATAATGTGTTCACGAAACTGACCAATGTGGAAATTACAGGGCGGTACAAACCGGAAGAGCTGGAGGGTATTGTGCGAGAAATCGGATGTACCGTCGCGCTGTTCTTGAGCGTGTGGCCGGAAACATTCAGCTATACACTATCCGAGGCATGGCGGCTCGGGTTGCATCCCATCACGCTCGATATTGGAGCGCCGGCAGATCGCATAAGAGAGAGGCAGATCGGAACCGTGGCTTCTTTCAGCCAGGATCCCAAAACAATTGTAGCTACCCTCCTAGGCGTACTAGATAACCAGAAACCAGGATAGTCAGCGGCGATCGTCAGTCAGGTGGACAGGCACGAGCAGCACAACGAGTGATTCTCGGTTGGAAAGTGGCGGTTGATTGTATGCCAATAGAACTTACCAAGCATCTCATCAGCAAACTTCTCAGCATGGGTGTGTCCTCACACTTAAGGCCGTGAGCCATGTTGCCTGATGGTAATATTCGAGCCACCATGCAGCATGAAATGGATGAGCATTCAACAATCAATCCGCTTAGGCGTTTTTAGTTATGGTGTAAGTGGGTTCTATTTTGGCTGTCGCATCGGTCGGTATTGCTCGTTTGGAGAGCATGTGCAGATTGGGCGGCATCCTCATCCTAGGCATTGGGTGAGCGCCTCGCCATTTTGTCTCTTTTGAGTTTTGAGTGGGTAACATAGAGAGCCTTCTTACCAACCGCCACCCTAACCGCCATGAAAACGCTGTTTCTGCACATCGGCACGCACAAGACCGGCACTACGGCCCTGCAGCAGTTCCTTTCGCTTAACCGCGAATTGCTGGCGCAGAAGGGATGGTTGTACCCGCGCGCGGGATGCCCGGAATCTCATCACGGGCATCACGAGATCGCCTGGGGATTTATGGAGCGAAAGGTCTTCGATTTCGGGCTTCTCAAGCGTGAGATCGAGGAATCGCCGTGCGATCGCGTGGTGTTGAGCAGCGAGGAATTCGAGTTCTGCCGGAACACCGATCGCGTTCGCGACGCGTTCGAGTATTGCGAAGTCCGCGTCGTGCTGTACCTGCGCAGGCAGGACGACCTGCTGCTGTCCGAGTACAACCAGCATCTGAAGTCCGGCATCTATTTCAAGCCGCTCGCCCAGTTCGCCAAGTTGCTGAAGCTGCAGGGCCGGCTCGATTACCTTGGGCTGTGCCAGCGCTGGGCCATGACCTTCGGAAAGGACGTGATCATCGCGAGGGTGTACTACCCGGACACCTCGATCATCGACGATTTTTGCGGCGAGGTCGGACTGCCGAAGGCCGAGCTGAGCTTGCCCGCGAATCGTTTCGCAAACCGATCGTTCAATCCCTCCGTTACCGGCGTACTGAAGGTACTCAACCAGCTGCGCCAGAAGGGCGTCAGCGAGAGCACCTACAAAGACCTCTTCGGGCTTGTGAGACAGTTCGCAGCACAGCTGGACAACGAAAAGAAATTCTCGCTGATGTCGCCGGCGGAGCGCAAGAATTTCATGGGCAGGTACGAGAAATCCAACCGGCGCCTGTATGCGTCGTTCCTCATCGGGCAGGAATTCAACGATCCGCTCGTTGAGAATGCCGGCGAGGCGAAGGTTTCTGAAAATCGCCTTCCGCTCGCGCTGGTCGTGGAGATGCTGTTGCACCTAGCCAAACAGGAAGCATGAATGGCCGATCTACGGGGGCAAGCATGATCGTCATCGCGAAGGAGTGCCGCGCCATTGACTTGCCGCGCCGCTCCTCGTCTGGAGCACAGCCGCTACCGCGGAACTTCTCACTGACACGCTGTTCAGGATAGACGGAGGCGAGTTGAGCTGTCTCAGGCAACAAGGCGCCGAGCAAGCCGCCGACAGCGGAAAAGGGTCTCTGCTTGCGGTCTGGAACCCCCGAAACACACCCGAGGATCCGAAGATGAACCGGTCGGGATTGCAGGTCGTGCTCTGGGCAAGGCGGAAGGCTGCGATCCTCTTGCCGACAACGGTGGGGTAGTGAGCATCGACTCCTCGCTGGTTGACGAGCCATTTTCTCAAGTTACGATCGGCCCAATCAACCTGCGTAGGTCATGCTAAACCGTGGATGGAAACGAGGCAACGATGAAGGACTCGGAAAAGACAAGTAGCGCCATCAAACGGGCCGGGATGCATGATATCGAGGATTCGTTATTCCGAGAATTGGTTGACCGGTGTTCTCCCTATTGCCTGCTTACCCCGGAAAAGTTTTACGATTTGTACGGTGCAGTCAACTATATCTGTGACCGAGGCGTACGAGGGGACATCGTCGAGTGCGGGGTTGGAAGGGCGGTGCTGATGATTGCGGATTTACTTGCCCGTCGAGGAGATGTCGGTCGCAGCTTGTTTCTTTATGATACATTCCAGGGCTTTGTCGAGCGTAGCGCGATCGACGTCACTCATGGAGGGCGGGACGTAGGACGGGTTAGGTACCCCGATTTTCTGTAAGAAACCAGGAAGAACGTATCGCAAACCAGCTACCCGCATGCGATGATTCATTTCATTCAAGGCGAAGTCCGGCAGACCATCGATCCAAGGAACCATACCACTGTCGCCGTATTGCGTCTTGATACCGACACGTACGCTTGACACTGCATGAACTGACCGCACTTTACGACAAGGTATGTCGAGGAGGGGTTCCGACTATTGATGATTACGGGTACAGCCGCGGGTGTTGGCAGGTGGTGGACGAGTTCTTTCAAGGTCGGCCTGCCGTGTTCTTTCAGCGCCCGAATCAGGGCGCGCGGATTGCGATCAAGCTCGACCCATAAAGAAAGGCAGAGTAGGTTCAGGCGATCAACGCAACACCATCTGGGGTACGGTGGAGTTGGACGGTGATCGTGATGAGACAGATGGAACGACCGGGTTTGTCTGCGGCCCAGAAAGGCTGAGGCCGACGCCTAGGCCTGGGCGCGCACGCGACGCCCCAACCCCTATCGACTCGCCGCCTCCCCCACGCTCCAGCGGATCGTCGCGAGCAAATTGACGTTGGATTGGTCGCCCGAACAAATCGCGGGGTGGTTCAAGCGGGCATTCCCAGATCAGAGCACGATGCGTGTCTCCCACGAAACAATCTATCGCCGCTTGTTCATTCAAGCCCGCGGGTGCTCAAGAACGAATTAATCGGCCATCTCCGATCTCGACGCATGATGCGGCGGGCACAACGTGCGAGTACGGCGGAACAGCCACGTGGGCAGATCATTGATGGTATCTCCATCCGCGACCGTCCCGCTGAGGTGGAAGAGCGGGCGATTCCCGGTCACTGGGAAGGGGACTTGATTGCAGGGGCACAGAATACGCACATTGCCACCTTTGTGGAACGGCAGTCGCGCTTCACGATGCTGGTGAAGGTGCCGGGGAAAGACACGGCCAGCGTGGTGACGGCGCTGAGCACGCAGGTACGACAACTGCCATCGGCATTGCGCCGGTCGATCACCTGGGATCGAGGGATGGAGCTGGCCCAGCACAAACGATTGACGATCGATACGAAGGTGCAGGTCTATTTCTGTGACCCGCAAAGTCCGTGGCAGCGGGGCACCAACGAAAATACGAACCGCTTGCTGCGTCAGCACTTCCCGAAAGGTACAGACTTGTCACGCGACTCCCAGGCAGACTTGAACATGATCGCGTTACGGTTGAATCAACGCCCGCGGAAGAGTGGGATTTCAGACGCCAGCGGCTATATTGAAGGCAGGTGTTGCTCTCACCGCTTGAACCTGCCAGAATCTATTTCGTCTACGGAGGCAAACATGTCGACGCGTGCCGCCTGGATAATTCGCTCGTGCGTGACCGCGGTGCTGCTGGCGTGGAGCATTCCCGCTGCGCCGCAGACCATCAGCGAGACCCTGTTTCGCTATGACGGCGGGGAACTGCTTGCGTTCAAGCAAGGCAGCTCGAAGGTAAGTGGTGGTGGTGGCTCAGGCGCGTTCTCGGTCGGCTGGAACCCGGAGGGCTCGCTCAAAAAAAGCGGGCTGCGTGGCGCCGGGATGCGCATCATGTTTTGGGGGCGGCCAGTCGGATGCGCGGTCCTAGCTGAGAATGGCGGTGTTGCGAGCGACGGGTTCGAGCTGTTCGAGCGCGCTGTCGAGCTGACCGGCATCAGCCCGGACGAGCGCCGAACCGACATGCGCTGGACGCCCGCGGGCGAGCATCCGAGTTGCTCAGACTCAGCCCGACAATCCCGCGGCTATTCGTTTGTCCACGTGAATGAATCCGCAGACGACAGAGGCATCGGCCTGTTTACCTTCAGCGGCCCCAAGTTCAATTCAAGCGAGCCCGTGTTCTGGCAGGCGCGTGGGGAGTTGGGCCAGGCGGGCAAGGGCGCGAACCGGTTCAACTCTGGCACGTTCGTGGTGTTTCGCTTCGACTGGAGAGCGGGGCCTGCGCTGGTGCCTTGGGGCAAGGCCGCAAAGGATCCTGTGCTCCTCATTGAGTCTCGGCAGAGCGCGCCGACGCTGGTGGTCGAATCCGGGGAGACGCGCAGGGACCGCATCGCGCAGGCAAAGCAGGAGCTGACGCTGGGATTCATCAATACGGAATGCATGCGCAACCGGCCGAAGAGGGCGGTCTGCCAGATGAAAGTGTTGTTCAACCTGGCGATCGCCCGCTCGGGCGTTACCGATTGGTCCAGGGAAAAATGGTTCTACGACGGCAAGGTCCTCATCGACCGTGCCCAAGGCGGCATCCCGGTGATCTTCGGCCCGGTCATGAAGGCCGGGGATTCCACTTACTCGAGGAATACGAGCGCGGAGCCTGAGCTCAGCTTGTGGACGTCGCTCGGCGCGAGCACCCAGTTCTCCGGGTTCCAGGACAGGAAGTTCGTCGTGGAAATAAGCTTCCAGCAGTTCAAGAACGGCCTCAGATTCGCAGTCTCGAAACTGCTCAGGGAAAATGTCCTCGAGGTTACTGCCAGCGACCTGGCCGAACGGTTCGGCGAGCGATGGGATAGCCCAATCGCCTGGAAGCTCGTGACACTGGCGCTGGGCCAGGAGGTTCACAATCCCAACCCCGAATCCCGCGCCTACATCGGTGGCGGCCTGAAGGAACTCAGTCTTGCCGCGCGCGCCGATTAGAGGCCGGTCAGCCGCTCGTTGCTGATCCCGAGTCCGGCGAGGTATTCCAGATTGGCCGGGCTTTCGGTGAACATCGCGAAAAACTCCTCGCTGCGCCTGTCGCCGATCTTCGTGTGCTTGGACAAACCGTCCGCCGCAGGCCGCTTTTCGGTAAAGCCCAGCTGCGAAGAGATCAGGCGAAGAACTGGATCGGCGTCGGCGCTAAGGTCGTCGTACTCAATCACTAATGGAGCGAGCTTGCGTTCGGAAAAATACCGGCTCCAACCCTGTTCCTGCGTGTAGATGTGCTGGATCCAGTGTCGGATCTTGTCGTCGTTGTAATCCGGTGCCTCTTTGGCGTCCTTGGGATTGCTGACCGAGTGGAACCGTTTCGTCTGCGTGGCAATGAACAGCGATATCCCTTGCTTGACGAGGTTTCTCCTTTGCAGCCGGAACAAGCGGGGGCTGCCGAACAGCGTTGCGTCCAACCCGGTATTGATGAACGGCGCAAACTGCCAGTAGCTGGCCTTTACGCCGAATACGCAGTTTTTCGTCGCCCGACACTTGAGCAACCAGGTCATGTATTGCAGGATGTTCCTGAGTTCGATCTTTTCATCCGCCAGCCGCGCGATTGTCCGGCCTGCAAGATTGAAGTTCAGGAATTCCCCCGGCTGCCCGAGATAGCCGGTCTTCTTGAGTAGATCGGCGAGGTAGCTTGAACCCGACCGTGGCGTCATGCAGATGACGTAGGTCGAATACTTTTCGAGGCCTTTCCGGTACTTGACGAGAGCCTCCGGCTCGATCGCGGTCTCGGGGAAAATCCCGAAACAAGATTTTTGTATATTCAAAGAGTTCACCTTTTTTAGGAATTGGTGGCCTGAATACCCTGTCCGATGGCGTCCCGCGCGATCCCGAACGCGCGCTCAAGCTAATGGCCAGGCAGCACGCGCTAATCGATTAGCACCTGAAGAGCGCGTCCCTGGTGTACATTCAACTAGGCATGGAACAATGCCGCGGAAATTCCAGGGCCAATACAGGAATTTCGCACAAGCCCTTGATGACGCCGGACGTTCACCGCGCTTTCCCGTGCGTACCGCCGGCCGACCGGCATGCCCGATTCTGCTCAATAGGTTCGCTAGCCTGTCGAGCCAGCGCCTGATAGGGTCAAGATTCCTGGCTTTTCCCAAGAGCGAGCTCTTAGGAAAAGCGTTTGATAGCATACCAAAAGCTGCCGCAAGAGCGTCTTGTCGAGGACAATTGGCGTGCTTTTGAAGCTAAATATATTTGATTTGAAGAGAAGTTGCAATGTTACCTCGTTGCATTGTAGATACTACGAGTTTCTGTTCGGTTTTTGTAGCACGTGATTTGTCCGGTTTAGGGTACGTCCTCAAGGGAGGGCCACTATGACACGGGCGACCGTACTACAGGAGGTGAGACAGATGCGAGTAGAAGAGTTGTGCGAGCGGCGACAACGACAGGATGTGACGATGGCAGAGGTCGAAGAGATCTTAGAGATTACCGAGCGGACATTTCGCCGCTGGAGTGGTCGCGATGATGTTGAGGGGGCCGAGGAGTTTCAGACCGGCGGATCGGTCGAGCTTCGGCCCGCGCGGTACCCGTGGATGAGGCGCTGGCCCTGGTGACACTGTATGAGACGCGGTACACGGGCTGGA
>JAKDNQ010000285.1 GCA_030456405.1 Nitrospira sp. | reverse complement strand
CAGACCCAGCTCGCAGTATGGAGCAAGAGGGCGGGTGGCTGAAACGATTGTGCCGTTCTTTCCTGCGGCAGAGTGAGGACACACATGGCTAGTCGAGTGGTGATGCCAAAATTAACCGATACGATGGAAGAGGGTGTGCTCCTTGCGTGGAAAAAACACGAAGGAGATCAGGTTCAGGCAGGGGAGGCGCTCGCGGAAATTGAAACCGACAAGGCCATCATGGATCTCGAGGCCTTCGCCTCCGGCATCCTCCGCAAGATTCTGGTGCAGGATGGGGCAACCGTGATGTCTGGAACGTTGATCGGCGTCATTGGCGGAGCGGATGAGGATATCACTTCAGCATTGACCGACAAGATCACGGCGGCGCCGTCGGTCGCTAGTGGAACGAAGGCAAGTTTGCCTCCTACTGCCGTTCCAGCGCCCGCCTTACCAGCGGATTCACAGGACGCTCGTGTCCTTGCCTCGCCTCGCGCAAAAGCGCTGGCTGCCGACCGTGGGATCGATCTTTCCACCATCACGGGAACAGGTCCCGGCGGGCGGATCGTGGAAGAGGATGTTTTGAGCGCCAAGGGGCCCCCGCCATTGCCTGGAACAGACCAACCGCTGAGCCAGATGCGGAAAGCTATCGTTCGAGCGACGACCCAGAGCAAAGCCCCGGTGCCGCATTTTTATCTGACGAGCGAGATCGATGTGGAGCAGGTCGAACAGTTCCGCAATCAGTTCAAACAGAACCGAACCACGCATCCCTCCGTCACCGATTTGCTGATCAAAGCCGCAGCGATCGCGCTCACCCGACATTCTGATATTAATGTGTCATTCACCGGCCAAGCCATCAGGCGGCATCCGAGCATCGATATTGGCATCGCCGTCGGTATCGATGACGGGTTGATCACGCCGGTCATTCGCAATTGCGGTGCGAAGTCGCTGGATGAAATTGCGACCGAATCGCGGACGCTGATTGACCGAGCCAGGGAGAAACGCCTGCAGCCGCAGGAATACACCGATGCCACATTCTCCATCTCAAACTTGGGAATGTTCGACGTAGAAAACTTCATTGCAGTCCTCATCCCTCCGCAGGCAGCATCCATCGCGGTGGGCGCCATCCGCGACGTTCCTGTCATCAAGGACGGCACAGTCAAGGCGGGCCGACACATGAAGGTGACGTTATCGTGCGACCACCGAGCTCTGGATGGGGTGCAAGGGGCTACTTTCCTGAAGGAATTTAAACGTATCCTTGAACATCCTTCGGAGTTGCTCTCGCCCAAGGAGGCTCCATGAGTTTTATCCCTTTAGACCAACTCCGATCGTCTTCAACCGACTCGTTGCAGGCCCTCACCCCTCACCCCTCACCTCTCACCTCTTTGCAGCGCCTCCCACCCTGGTTCAAAGTCCAAGTGAAAACCGGTCCGGACTATCTCGAGATCAAACAGACGATGGATCGGCTCATGCTTCATACGATTTGCGAGGAGGCGCGCTGCCCGAACCGATGGGAATGTTGGAACGCGCGCACTGCGACCTTTCTCATCCTGGGCGACATCTGCACCAGACGTTGCCACTATTGTTCAGTCGAGACAGGCAGACCTCTCGCGATCGATCTTGAAGAACCGCGTCGCGTCGCTGAAGCGATCCACGCATTAGGCATTCGACATGCCGTGATTACATCGGTGAATCGGGATGAATTGAGCGATGGAGGCGCTGCAATTTTTTCCGATACGATTCGGAAGACCAGACAGCTCAACCCAGACTGCACGATCGAAGTGCTGATTCCTGATTTTGAGGGGAATGAGGAGGCGCTGGCAATGGTCTGTGCCGAGAAGCCGGAGATTGTGAATCACAACATCGAAACCGTGCGACGGCTGTTTCCAGCAATCAGACCGCAAGGGAAGTATCAGCGATCGATCGAGCTGCTCGGCAAAGCGAAGGAATTGGGCATGCGCACCAAATCCGGATTGATCCTCGGGATGGGAGAAACCATCGACGAAGCCCGAGAAGTCATGCGCGACCTCCGCTCTGTGGACTGTAACATCATGACCATTGGTCAGTATCTTCAGCCTACAAGAGAACACCTTCCGGTCGCGCGCTTCTATGATCCAAGCGAGTTTGTCACACTGAAAGAAGAGGGGATAGCGCTAGGCTTCACTCACGTCGAATCCGGTCCGCTCGTTCGTAGCTCCTACCATGCTGCAGAGCAGGTCGTCTGAGTCAGATCCCTCTGATTTTCTCTCCCGACGATCTTCCTGTGCGCCTGATATCCAGGCACAATGGAGAATGGCCACTGTGCTCACGTATGTGACGCCAGCACGTTGCCGATCAGTTCCTGTGCTTCTTCTTGAATAAGCTTGAGATGGTCATTCCCTTTAAAACTTTCGGCGTAGAGTTTGTAGACATCTTCGGTACCGGAGGGGCGCGCGGCAAACCAGCCTTGCTCAGTGACGACTTTCAATCCGCCGATTGATGCGCCATTACCGGGCGCGGTCGTCAGCTTGGCGACGATTCTGTCGCTGGCCAGCTCTGTTCCCTGCACTTGATCGGGTGAGAGTTTCGACAAGATGGCTTTCTGCGACGGTGTCGCAGCCGCATCGATCCGCTCATATACCGGTTCTCCAAGCTCGCGGGTCAATTCCCGGTATAGTTCACCTGGATCACGCCCGGTCTTGGCCATCATTTCAGCAGCGAGCAGATCCATAATGATACCGTCCTTGTCCGTTGTCCAGACCGATCCATCCTGGCGAAGGAACGAAGCTCCTGCGCTTTCTTCTCCTCCGAATCCAAGTGAGCCGTCGAGTAGTCCACTCACGAACCATTTAAACCCGACCGGCACTTCGACAAGCTTGCGTGTGAGCTTCACCGCCACGCGATCGATGAGACTGCTGCTCACCAGCGTTTTCCCGATTCCTGCATCTGGCTTCCACCCTGGACGGTGAGTAAAGAGGTAGGAGATTGAGACCGCGAGAAAATGATTGGGATTCATCAGGCCGGCAGAGCGGGTGACAATGCCGTGCCGATCGTTGTCGGCATCGTTCCCGAAGGCGACATCGAAGCGGTTTTTCAGCGCAATGAGGTTGGCCATCGCATAGGGCGAAGAACAATCCATACGAATCTTGCCGTCCCAATCGAGCGGCATGAAGCGAAAGGTTGGGTCGACGGAAGGATTCACTATCTCGATGTTCAAACCATATCGCTCTGCAATCGGCTGCCAGTAGGCCACACCAGAGCCGCCCAGCGGGTCAATACCAAGCTTCAACCCGGCAGCTCGAAGCCTATCCATATCGATGATCTGCGCGAGATCGCCGATATAGGCGCCGAGGAAATCATGCTGATGGGTCGTGCTCGCTCGACGAGCCTGGTCGTATGACAGACGTTTCAGACCTTGTAGGTCAGTGGCAAGGAGGTCATTCGCTCGATCCTCAATCCACTTCGTGACTGCTGTATCAGCCGGTCCCCCCTGCGGTGGGTTGTACTTGATGCCTCCATCCTCAGGCGGGTTGTGGGAGGGAGTAATAACGATGCCGTCGGCGAGTCCCGATGCTCTTCCTCGATTATAGGTCAGGATCGCATGAGAGATGACCGGAGTCGGGGTATACCCATCAGCCTGATCAATCATGGTCTCAACCCCGTTTGCTGCCAACACCTCAATCGCGTTCACGCAAGCTGGTTCAGAGAGCGCGTGGGTATCCCTGCCGAGATAGAGTGGGCCAACTGTGCCCTGGCCGGCTCGATACTCACAGATCGCCTGTGTGATAGCCAGGATATGCCATTCATTAAAGTTTTTCTTGAAGGAAGAACCACGATGCCCTGATGTGCCAAAGGCTACTCGCTGTTCAGGAACCACGACATCGGGCTTCTCAGATGAGTAGGCCGAAATCAGCTTTGAGACATCGATCAGCATCGATGCCGGCACTGGGCT
>JAKDNQ010000284.1 GCA_030456405.1 Nitrospira sp. | reverse complement strand
AGGCTTTCGAACGTCGAGACGACAACCATCTCGGCCTTGCGTTCGGCCAGCTCTGGTCGTATCGCCGGGGAGAGCAGCTCAAATGGCAACGACTCCGCCCCTTCGAACAGTTTGCCGGCTTGATCGAACGGCAAAGGGATGGCATCGCGGCGTATTGCACGCCTCGCGACAAGGTCAAGCTCGACTTCGTCGACGAACTGAATAACAAGATTCGCATGATGCGACGGCGCGCCTACGGCTATCGAGATGCGGAGTACATGCGGCTCAAGCTTTTCACCGCCTTCTTGCCTAAGAAATGAGCGGCACTCACCCACACGAATCTGCGTTGAGCAATAGTCACTCGGTCCAGGTTGGGATGACGCTTTGTGGATGGAACAGCCTTATTGCGCCAGGAACATAAAGAGAATTCCGAAGACTACAGTCGGCATATTGATTGGACCACACTCCATTCCGTAGAGGTTTCTCATTCCCCGGTCCAAATCCCCCCCGCTCTTCTTTTACAAAGATAGCAAAGTTTCTACGGTTCGTAAGTTCCCGCTCTAGTAACAACACATCGATATTGCTAATTCGTAGTACGTATTGTATAAACTGCCCGTAAATTGGCGGGAAACCCACATTCTCAAAAGGAGAACCTTATGAAGAAACTCATTGTGTTCCTACCACTCTATGTCGCAGTGCTGATGAGCGGATGCATCTCGCACAATGCCAATACTGATTCCGCTCCGCTGCAGGTGAGGTTAATAGCCAATGAATTGAAAGCCGATATGCAGGTGGGCGAAAAGATTTCTGGCCAGGGCAAAGCTGTTTATTTGTTTTATTGGATCCCGCTTCCCGGCACTTCGAATAACTATGCCAAGGGTGTGCTTTATGACGGCAGCGTCATAACCAACGGTGCGATCTATCCCCATACAGCACAAGATGTTCCTTTTTTTAGCTTCTTTCAGGCCAGTGGGAGCCGAGCCGTAGAAGCAGCAACTTATGATGCCGTCACAAAGTCTAATGCCGATGTCATTATCGCCCCACGGTATGAGGTTGATAAGCAGGACTATTTTATTTTCCAGTTAGAAGAGGCCAAGGTACAAGGTTATAAGGGAACGATTAAGAATATCCACTAAACGCCGCGTGGCATGCACTGGACTGAGTCGCATGTGAACACAGCGGGGACTTTTGTGAGTGAATTGTCGGCGAATGGTGCATGATCGTGAAGGGCAGCTGAATCACAGCCAACTCTTCTGATCTTGAAGGGTCTTTGGGACTATCTCCCAAAGACCCTTTTTTTTCAATTACTCTCACTTGTATTGGTTTCGTGTTACCTTGCCGGATGTTCATTATTCGCACCGAGAAACCAAAGCATTGGGGTGAGTTCAGACCCTCCAGGGGCTCGGGTTATCGCCAGCTGAAAACCTGTAGGTTCAACCCCTCTTCACTTCGCGGCGCATAGGGGAGAGAATCTGCTTATCGAGGTGCAAAAATCGGGATATCAAACCCAATACCGGACTTTGTCGAGAAGGATGAATACTCTCGGTATTCTTGATGTCGTGGGTGGTGCTATTTGGCTGGTACCGTTTTTAGGCCTGCTTTCCTCCGCCTCCTATGAACATGACCCCGCTGAAATAGGAATAACGCTGGAAACCTGAGCAGAAGGTGGTTCCAGCCCAATAGTTTGGTTTGCTGAAAGATCAGGACTCGGAAACGGGGACAGGTTACTTTTCAAGAGTCTCAGGCAACGATAAGCTGTGTTGAAAGTAGCCTGTCTCTGTTTCTGGGGGCCTTACAGAGGTCGTCCTCCTCAGTTCTCCAGGGTTACCGCTGTTCGATTGTCACCACCTCTTGCACGCGAACATTCAACGCATCGGCCACTTCCTGAAGACGCTCAACGGCTACCCCTTTGTATCGGGTGCTCTCGTAGCGTTGGATATGCTGTTCTGGAAGATTGAGCTTCTCGCCGAGTTGTTTCTGCGTCCAGTTTCTTGCGATACGCGCCTGAATGAGCGCTACGGCGATGTCGATGATTGAATTCACTACAATGGTAGTGACGGTCCCGTCGCGTAGCTTTTCAAATTCAGCAATTTCCGTTTCCAGATCCTGGAGTTGGCTCTGTAGTCCCTCGCGCATCGCTTTCTGTACCTTAGGGGGCAACTCCTTTCTTTGTTCATCGGGCTTGGCGAGGGACTCTTTGAAGCGCTCCGCTTGCGCCTTCGTAATTGCATACTGGCGCTCGTTCGTGATCATGGCGCCTCCTTCAAGTCTATAGTGATGATGCCTTTGGGGTTCCCATCCCTGTCTTGCTGAAAGAACGCTTGGAAGGGAGTGCCGGTCTCATCGGCTGCCCACTCCGCAACGAATAACTCGCCCCCATATTTATTTTGCTTTTTGCGTTGCTCGCCCGCTGTCGAATATGAGGAGTTCCTCGTCGAGAAGGTCGGGGTTGACGCCCTCCCCTGCCCAGCAGGCGTCAAAGTCGCCGGGCCTCTCCTTCGCAGTAACAAAGCTTCCATCGAGGTAGATCTTCTTACAACCAGCCGCGCGCAGGGACTCCAAAGCGGCCTTCAGCCCATCGAGCAACTTATTGCGCCACTGGGTGTGACCGAACCGCTCCACGATTTCTTCCCATGCGGCAGGATGTTCCCCCGGCGGGAGATTGCCGGTTTTGGCACTGAACGCAGGAATCATAACACAATGATACGGATCGTGTTGATGGGAAAGCAATTGTGGTCGGGATAGGTCTATAGGGGCGTCGCCGGAGGAGCGTACGGGGTTTCTGCCTTGTTTTGGCAGACAAGTTCCCCAGGTCGCCTGAGATGCATCCTCGCATGTTTTCATGGTCCCACGCCGCGTCGCCTTCGCCCGCCTATCATCGAGCAGGATATGCTTCGGAATTATTCCCTGCCTCGTGAGAGCAGATACCCACACCCCGTGGAAGCTTAAATCGCTTCGGTCCCACAGAGCCAGGATTAAACAGCAGCATCTTGCCGAACTACTCTGCCTTTGGCTGATGCGTGTGGCCAAAGACGCAGATGTCTGGTTGTTTGCGGCCCAGAAACGCGCGACCGGCCTTTGTGAGTTTCCTTCGCGCAGGATCTATCAAACGGCGGTTTGCGGCAAGCGACAGCTCAGGATGTTCGCTTCTCATTCTCTTCGAGGAGCGCTTCCAATTCGGCGACCACTTCGAGGTCGCGCGGTCTTCCGGCTGCCCGCTTCACTTCGATCAGGCGCTTGAGGCCGAGACATCGACAAGTAGCTCCGAACACGGTGATGGCGATCGTGTGAGGGATCAAATCCTCGTAGCGACCTCCCTCGGGAATCTCGCCGAAGAGGTCAAGGTCCCCCAGTTCGGTTGTGAGTGTGAAATTCAGTCCGCGCTGGATGGTCTTGGTATCAAGGTGAAAGGGCAATCCAGGGGGCGCTCCACGGAGATAGGGCTTGTAGGGCTCGAGACAGGCTGCCAGTCTGGCCATGTTCTCGGGCGTACGACCGTACACGACGTCCAGGTCTTCGGTGAGTCGCGCCGACCCATGCGTGGTCGCAGCGGCTCCGCCGATAATGATGAAGTCTATGTTGTGCTTGACGAGGAGTCGAATGAGCGTCGCGAAATCCGTCATGAAGCACTGACCGAGCCCGCCTTCCGCAGCTCGGTCGCCAGCCGTTGGAGTTCGCACAACTTCAGGAATCGTTGCTCGACCGTGAGCTTCAAGTTTTCTCGCAGAAGCGAGCGGTCCACATCTCGCTTGTAGGCCTCAATCACAGGGTCCGGTTGAAACCCTGCTGTGCCGCTCTGCTCAGTCGTTCCTCCACGATTGGACTTCGTTGTCATGGTCAACTCGCTTGGCGAAGTCTAGCACTTTCATCCGCATGGCTTCAACGCATCGTATAGCGCCATCTAAAATCTTACCCGGGGACAAGTCGTTGCGCCATTTGCCA
>JAKDNQ010000283.1 GCA_030456405.1 Nitrospira sp. | reverse complement strand
ATGAAATCGGAACCGTCCGCTTTTTCAATTGTGGATCTTGAGAAATCTCCCAAGCGGATGACATGTTGGGATGGCGTACGGAACTATCAGGCGCGCAATTTCATGCGCGCGATGGCCGCCGGCGACCAGATACTTTTTTATCACAGTAGCGCCGAGCCGCCTGCTGTGGTGGGGGTTGCGGAAGTCGTACGGACCGCCTATCCCGATGAAACGCAGTTCGACAAGACTAGTCATCACTATGACCCAGCCAGTGTTCCCTCTGCCCCACGATGGGATATGGTGGACATCCGGCATCGCCAGACATTTAAGACGCCTCTGCCGCTCGACCGACTGCGACAGGAACCGAAGCTAAAGGGTATGGTCTTGCTACAGAAAGGTTCCCGCCTCTCCGTCCAACCGGTGACGGCAGCGGAATGGGCTGTGGTGCTGAGGTTAGCCGGAGGCAAGATCAGCTAGGAGAGCATCGAGCAAGATACGGAACAAGCGTTGGGGATTCGAGCATTTTGCCTTGCATCTTTGGGATAGGAGGAGAATATCTTTGAGGATGCTCAAAAAGTTCATCCAGCAAGGCCACAGCGAGCTGTCACTTTAAAGGGGTGGGTGGGATGATCCCAACTGCGCGCGTCCAACGAGGGCATTCTGAGGCCGCGCGTTGCGCGAGCACGGGGGATCGTCCCAGCTACCCCATCCCCCTTTTTCAGCATCCGATCAGGTTTTGGCTTTGCCGTTATCCAGATGCCGATGTTGCCAGTCTAGCCAGGCATGGCCAAGCTCGTGGGCCAGGATGTAGCGCCGCCTGGTCATGGGCAAGCGCTTACGAAGATAAATAGTTTTTGTGTCGTCATCCCAAATACCATCGGCATTCGGATCCCGACGGTCCATGTCGGTATCGGACAGTTGACGCACGGAAATCCGATAGCCGAACGGGAACACGACTCGAGAGGGCATGCGTAACATCGCCTTCGCTCCTGGTAATAAATCAGGATAACACAAAGTCCGTGTCTGCTTCACGGCAGATATATTATTTAACATCAATGAGTTATGTAATTTTTGATTATTAAATCTGGCGCCTTCATTGACCGACATTTGTCGAACCGCCTAGCCTATTTCTATCGGGAGCAGGTCTTAATCCGGCTCACCGATACCGGTATCGTATACATTACAGAGCGACTTTCGTCGGTGATCGGCTTGTGCGCCCGCACCACTGCTGGTACGGGCAATGAGATACCCATGGTTCTCACACGCATGTGCACCATCGAATAGGTCATAAGAGTAATTGTCTATTGTCTAGCCGCATCCTGCCGGGACAGGAGTATAATAACGGCACATGAGAGTCGCCATGCATCGGGTGCTTGTTTTGGGCGCTGGAAAGATTGGATCCCTGGTTGCCTGTCTCTTGTCAGAGAGCGGCGACTATGAGGTCCATCTCGGTGACATCAGTCTCGATGTCTCCAAGCGGTTCGTCGAGGACCTAGACCTCTCGCGTGTGACACCTCTGGCCCTTGATGTCCGGCATCCCGACGCCATCAGCGCGTATTTGACGGCGCATCGATTCGATGCGGTTCTGTCGAGCCTTCCCTATTTCTGCAACCCCGTTGTCGCCGGATTGGCCCGGGAACATCGGCTCCACTATTTCGACCTGACGGAAGACGTCGAGGTCACTAATCAGGTCAAAGCTCTTAGTGCCGACTCACCGCAAGCCTTTGTGCCGCAGTGCGGTCTGGCGCCGGGATTCATCAGCATTGCGGCGCACGATTTGATCACCCACTTCGATACGGTGGATACGGTCAAAATGCGGGTCGGCGCCTTGCCGGTTCATCCCAGTAACGCCCTCAAATATTCGCTGACCTGGTCCACCGATGGGTTGATCAACGAGTATGGCAATATCTGTTATGGGATTGAGGAAGGAGAGAAGGTGCCCCTCCTGCCCCTTGAAGGGTATGAGACGATCGAGGTAGATGGACTGTTGTACGAAGCCTTCAACACGTCAGGAGGATTGGGAACGTTGGCCGATACCTATGCGGGAAAAGTCCGGACCATGAACTACAAGACATTGCGGTATCCGGGCCATTGCGAGAAAATTCATCTCTTGATGAACGATCTTAAGCTGAACGAAGACCGTGAGACGCTCAAGCGAATCCTCGAACGCGCAGTTCCCCAGACGCTCCAAGATGTTGTGCTGATCTATACCTCCGTCATGGGGATGAGAGAAGGCGCCTTGTTCGAGGAGAACTATGTGAAGAAAATCTATCCCCAGTGCATTAAAAAGAAACTGTGGTCCGCCATTCAAGTGACCACTGCTTCGAGCCTCTGTGCCGTAGCCGACCTCGTCTTGGCGGCGCCGGACCGATACAGGGGATTTGTGACCCAGGAATCGTTTCCGCTACAAGACGTGCTGAACAATCGGTTTGGAGCCTGTTATCGATGATGTCCACTGCGGAAATTCTCAAGGGATTAGGCTTGAGTGCTATCAATGCTGGTGGTAGCACCGGGGCCCATTGGTGGACGTCCGGAGAGCAGACACCGCTACTGGAGTCTGGGAATCCTGCGACTGGGGAGACGATTGCGAAAATTAGTCCCTGCTCAGCCGATGACTATGAGCACATTGTGAAGGAGTCCATGGCAGCATTCCAGCAATGGCGGCTGGTCCCGGCTCCTAAGCGGGGAGAACTCGTCAGGTTGATCGGCGCCGCGTTGCGAGAGCACAAAGACCTGCTCGGTTCGCTGGTGTCTCTCGAAGTCGGCAAGATCAAAGCGGAGGGGGACGGCGAAGTTCAGGAAATGATCGATATGGCAGACTTTGCCGTGGGTCAGGCGCGCATGTTGTATGGCACGACGATGCATTCCGAGCGGGCGCAGCATCGCATGTCGGAGCAATGGCATCCGCTCGGACCGGTCGGTGTCATTACGGCCTTCAATTTTCCAGTGGCCGTCTGGGCTTGGAATGCGTTTCTGGCCGCGATTGCCGGGGATACGGTGGTGTGGAAGCCTTCACCGAAAGCGCCGCTCTGCGCGATCGCGGTGCAACAACTTTGCAACCGAGTGATGGAGCAACAGGGCTACCGAGGGATCTTCTCACTGATCGTGACGCCCGAGAAGTCCATCGCAGAAACGTTGGTCCGGGATCGCCGACTCCCGTTGATTTCGTTCACCGGGTCCGTCCCAGTCGGTCGAGCTGTGGCTTCGACCGTCGCGCAACGGTTGGGGCGGACGCTGTTAGAGTTGAGCGGGAACAACGCGATCATCGTGGATCAGACGGCGGATCTCTCTTTAGCAATTCGCGCCATCGTGTTCGGTGCGGTCGGCACCGCCGGCCAACGTTGTACGACGACCAGACGGCTGTTCGTCCACGAGTCTCGGTACGATGAAGTGGTGACCAAGCTGATCTCGGCATACAAGCAGATACGCATCGGCAATCCATTGGAGTCAGGCGTGCTCATGGGGCCGTTGATCGATCGAGCTGCGGTCGAGGCCTATCGGAATACTCTCGATGAGGTGAAGCAGGCGGGAGGGAAAGTCCTCTACGGGGGGCAGGTACTGAATCAGCCGGGCTATTTCGTCGAGCCGGCTATCGTGAACGCGGAGAATCATTGGCCCACCGTCCAGCGCGAGACCTTTGCGCCGATTCTCTATGTCATGCCCTTCAGGACGCTCGACGACGCTATCGCATTACAGAATGCAGTACCTCAAGGCCTGTCGTCTGCGATATTTACGTCCGACGTGCGGAGCAGCGAGCGGTTCATATCCACTGTCGGCAGTGACTGCGGGATCGCCAATGTGAACATCGGGACATCAGGGGCGGAAATCGGCGGCGCCTTTGGAGGCGAAAAGGAAACCGGCGGAGGGCGCGAGGCCGGCTCGGATGCCTGGAAAGCCTATATGCGCCGGCAGACGAACACGATCAATTGGGGCAACGATTTGCCGTTGGC
>JAKDNQ010000282.1 GCA_030456405.1 Nitrospira sp. | reverse complement strand
CCCATTGTCCAGATTGAGGTGAAGGCGAGGAAGATCAACACGAACTGAGCGGTGAAATCGATTTTCCCCCAGATGATCGTGCCCTGCCTGATGGCCCGGTTATACATGACATAGTTGACGACCGTGACAAACGCCAGCGTAAATATCGCAGAAAGTTTGGCCGGCATTCCCCCCAGAAAGTTCCACGCCTCCGGCAGCTCCAGCTCCGCCACCATCTTGGCGCCGGTGGCCGCGAACCCGTGGGGTGTGACCCAAATGGCATCGCCCACGATGACCATCAGGAAACCGATCTTGATCACCGTCAGTACAGACACCGTGATCGGGATGAATCGGCCAAGAAGAAACGGCGCGAGAGCCAACGGCAGGAGGAACGCCAGCGACTTCGGATCGGGAATCCAATAGTAGTTCATCACCACCATCATCGCAAAGGGGAAGGCCACCATCACGACAGGAAACAGGATCGACATGCGGACCTTTTCAGCCCCTTCAATGCGTTTCATGCTGAGCCAGACATAATAGTTACTGGCCAAGAACATGAGTCCGACCATCGCTCCCTGCATTTCGAAAAACATTGAGAGTTGGTCGGCCATCATGTACGGACAGAACGAAAAATCGTAATCGCACATCTCATAGGCCAACAGCAATCCCGTGATGGGTTGGAACAACATCGCGCCCACGCCGATCAGATTTCCAACAAAGCCCATCCAATCGTAGTAGGCCCGTTCTTCTTGGGTTTTAGCTCCCATATACATGTAGGCCGCGATCATGCCCGCGACAAATCCTCCGAACGCCACGTTCCCGTCGATTCGGTGAAGATTCAGCGGCATCCACGTTTGGTTCGCAATCTTGTCCCACAACGTTGCGGCCATAAGGAAATCTTGCGGCGAGATACCTTCCGTTTTGGGCGGCGTATTCATAAACGACGTCGGACCGTTGATCACTAACATCGTGACCATACAAATGAGGTTCAAGAGGACGCCGAGAGCGATATGCCGCCCTTTCTTTTCACCCTTCCAGGCATCCCACATGTAGAAATACATGTACAACACGATGGTTCCGCTGATGAACAGCAGCGGGTAGATGACCGCGAACACGAGATAGAATTGATGAATGAACCAGGTGGTAAACTGTGGGTACGCTGCGAGAAGCACGAAAATAAACAGGCCACCGGTGAGGGCCGTCATGCTGAAGAGGATGACGGTCACCTTGGTCAGTTCTTTGGCTAAACGATCATACCGAAGGTCTTGCTTCCGATACCCTAACCATTCTGAGATGACGATAAAAATCGGGGCGCCGAGAATGAATGCCCCGAAGAGCGTGTGAAGCTGGGCGACGATCCATACGGCGGTCCGATTCCCCGTATAGGAAAACTCCACCGAAGGCGAGTCAGAAGTTTGGGCAAAGGCCATTCCTCCGAACAACAGCAGAAGGGCACAAGTCGCCACCAGACTGCGCTGCCACATTTTCATCATATTTCGACGCCTCTCTCGGCTAGGAGGCTGTCCAATTTAGAGCCCTGCGCTTCATAACATCCCTGCGCTTCCTTCCGGCCAGCTCGCTGATAGACGACTAAGACCTATCTTCTCCGGTTCCGCAGTACTCCCTCCTCACTCCATTCATCCCTTGTGACCAGAGGCCTTGAGCGTCAGAGAATTGTGGGTCGCACAGAATAACGTCAATTCACCGTGAACCGTGCGATGACTTCGCGAGAAGGACTGACGGAGGCAATGAGCAGATATGATCATGACCGTAGCCGAAAAGAGCTCGTTGAGGCATCGCATGGCATGTTAAGCCATCATGACGCGAACATGGTAATTGACCGCCAAGAAACTCTATTGGGAGAGAGTTTCTCTGGGTTACTACCGGACAAAGTTCTTGAACTGAGCCCCCGTCTACTTTCCCGCCGGCTCCGGAGCAGCCGAGGCACTCGCCACATCGACCCAAGACTTCTTTTCAGCATCCCATCTCTTCCCAGGCATCCCGAAACTCGCCTCAAACAACACCAGTTTCCAAACATCTTCGTCTGACAGCTTGCTCTTCCACCCCTTCATCTTCGTATTGGGAACCCCTTCGGCAATTCGCCATGCCCACACAGAATCGGAATAGAGCTTCATCCGTTCGGCAACGCGGAAATCACGGGCGCCAGCCTTCGCCGGCTTGCCATCCTTCCCATGACAACTCCCACAATTCACATCTGGGTTCTTTTCACCAATGTAGAGCTTGCGCCCTTCTTCCAGTTTGGTTGCATCGGCCCACCAATCAGCCGACATATGTTTATCAGCCCATTCGGCAGGAGCTTGAGGCGGAGGAACGATCGGCCCCTCCCCTCCTCCCTCTCCTCCGCATGCCGCCATAAAGAGCCCCATTCCCAACACCATCGTCAACTGCCACGCCTTCATCTGCTTCATAGCCTTGCGCATATCCCTCACTTCTCACCATCTCAATAATGTTTCACTCTCACGCTAGCCCATAATTAATTGACACAGGCTTCTACTATGCCGCCGGTATCCTGCTACGACAGGCCCGACGGTTAAGTGAACCTGCCATCATCCCTCTCTCTTTCTCGGCTGATTCGCCACAACTCTGAATGAACAATGCGGGTTCACACAAAAAAACGCTGTTACAGGGGCGACCGTCACTCCTGTAAAGCGCTGGTGGTAAACACATACTGTGAGGCCACGCGCACTCTCCCGCCACTTGAGTAACCGATCCAGCGAGGGTGCACATCAGCCCCACGGATCGCTTCGGTTATTGCTTTCGCTTACCCTGCGATCGTCCTCGTTTTTGTTCCTGCTTCCGCGATGAACGAATCAGTTTGAGCCCGACGAACCCACCGACTGTCGCCACTACGGCCCCCAATCCTAGATAGATCCACAACGGAGTGCTGCGACTGTCCTTGATGCAACCGGTTCCAAAATTGACCTGAATGATTCGTTCTGCTTCCAGATCTTTCGGATCAAACGAAACTTTTTGTTGTTGCTGCTGCCCGTTGGCTTCGATCAGCAACGGATCGCCAAGATTGTCGTTATGAAGATGAAATGCCGCCTTGTAGTATCCGTCTCCATCGGTCTTGACGATCTGCCCGTAGGAGATCTTTGTGTCCTTGACGAGCACGTCTACATTCGCGCTGCTTTTCCCGTCTGCCCCGCAGACATACCCTTCGACCGTAAAACGGTGGTCGGCCTCATGTGTTGCAAAGACGACCGAGGGGAAGCTGCCCAGGATGATGGTAATGGCAATGATCCATTCCCGCCATCGCGACTGACTTTCTTCGATCTGCTTACGCCTCACGTGCTCCGGACTTCGCCTCTTTCCGTTGCCGAGCGCTCGTTTCCCCCTCACACAATCAACCGTGTGATCGCTCCCAATAACGGCCATTTTTAAGGGGCAATTTTTAGCATAGCCCCGACCTGTTAGTCAATAAACTGACTGCCAGACCAGACGGAGAGATAAGCCAATTTTCAAAGACTTGGAGAGAACTGCTCTCGACGCGCTAGTGTAGGTGGAAAATGAAAAAAGAGATGCGATCGGCAGGTAGCAAACTTACAGAATTCCTCGTGTCTTTGCCTCAGCTGCGATACGCTCCACTTCGGTTCGCCGCTCTGAATCTTTCTTGGCAATCCAGGCCTCCCAGGATTTTCCCGTGGCCGTGTCCTCACCCGTGAAGGCGATCGCGGTAATCTGGTCAAAGCTTATGCGCCGCGTTTCAGAGCTATCGGAAGGGAATATCTCCAGATAGGAATCGGAACCGCTGACCTGACGATTGAAGAGATACCCACTGATCGACTCGCCGGACTTCAACGACACCGTCACATCGCCGCGATAATCGAACGCCAGCTCCACCGCCTCTGCAAGCTCAGCGAACGAAGCCGACTGAAATACCCGGCCTTCGAGCGATCCAGCCACCCCCTCCTTACTATGGTTCTTGGTGTCGGTCAT
>JAKDNQ010000281.1 GCA_030456405.1 Nitrospira sp. | reverse complement strand
AACAGCGATAGGCGGAGCGGGCGGTGGGTTCAATCGCTTGAAAGTCAACGAGTGCCGCTTCAGAAAAACCCGTCAGGTATGCTCTGACGCCGGCTCGTTCCGGAGCAGAAGTCGCCGCCAATTTACTGGCCGGTACCAAAAACTCATACGCGTCTGCCGTGTTGTATTCGAACTGACAGGGCCCAAAGGCATCGGGCCAGGAACAAAAAAATGGCACAGAAGGATCGACAGATCGCAACATCAACTGTTGATTCGTCACCGATGTCTCGATGGGAAGCTCCAACAACGTGATCGCTTCGAGAAACGACGTGCGGCGTTCTTCCAACCACTGTGCTCGCTCGGCATCGCCCCGCGTCTCGCCTGGGGTGATGACCTCTTTTGTTTGGAGCCGGATGCGGATAAACGAATGCGCGTGGCGAAATCCGAGCCAAAGCATGCTACGGGGGTCGTGTAATTGCAATGGATCGCGAATGCGCCAGGGATGACTGATCGAGCAGTATGTACCCACATCCTGATAGCGCTGGTAGACCGTGTGGTAGGCCCCGGTCAGGAGAAAAAAATCGCCTCGCCAATCCTCTCGAACGTGGATGAGGGTGACATCTTCGGTGGACCACTCGTCCAGTTGCTCAAAATCCTCAGGAGACTCGATCGTCCATTCTTCAACATAACAAATGACATCTTTCGACGGCGCCGACGGCTTTAACCCTAACGCAGCCAGTCGCTCGCCCACGGCGAGTACCTGGTCGAAGGTCAACGGAGATGTCGTTTCCCAGCGACGCTCACGCACGGTGTGTCATCTGTTCCCTCGGTCTATCAACGCGTCGACCGTAGCGCTTTGTTCTCGATCGTCGTTTCAGCGAGGTACCGATCGATATCGTCCTTCAGCGTCGCCGCCAGTAACTGTTGGACATCGTCTTCGCTAAACCAGAACAGGGTTTCACGTTGATCTCCCTCGATACTTCTGGCCGTCGAGCTTTGGTCGCTCATGTTCCTCGCGGCAATTACCAGCTTGCTGTTCGTGGTCAAGACCGTTGAGAAGAGTCGGCTCTTGGCATTGACGGAAAAATCGAGTAACTGCCCGCTGATGACGATGTCCGCATCGTTCAGATTCGTCACGGCGCCGCTGGAAGCCACCCGCACATCCCAGGCCCTATCCTTCCATCCGCGCGTTTTCAGACGATCTGCCAGAATCTTGGCAATCACGTCTCCTGGTCGTTCTCCCGCTACATTGAAATAGGTCACCCCGCCCCACAAGTGGGTCCGCAGACCGAGCCGAGTCTTTTCCAGACGCTGGTCTTCGAAAGATTCAATGACGATCCTGACCGGTTCAGACTCCATGAATTGCGCCGCTTCGTATTTCTGTTGGAGATCAAGATTGACCGTTTTCCCGGTACCTCCGCACCCTGTTCCCATCAGCAGACTTGCCGTGAGCATGAGTCCCACGCCCAGTTGTCCCATTGCCTGTTTCACGCCATTACCCTCCTTAAAATGGACGCCGCACTGTTGAAGCTGGCCCAGTGTACCCAAGTTGCTGATCAGAGACAAATGCCGAGCTGGGCAGGATGCTGAAAAAGCGAGGACGGGGTAGCCTAGCCGTCCTCCTGCTCGCGGAACAGAGGAGGGGATGGAGCCTGATGATCTTCTGTGCTCGCGCAACGCGCGGTCGAGGACTCCCCTCGTTGGACGCGCGCAGTGGAAGATCAATCAGCCCCCATCCCTAAAGAGATATCGAGCAAGCTTGGGAGGAGCATATATATCGTTGGACGCGCGCATTCGAGGATCGACTAGGCTACCCTTGAATAAGAAACGAGGAATTGGAAAGACGCGCGCAGTAGAGATCATCTCACCCGCCTCGTATAAAGTGACAGCTCGTTGCGGCCTTACCTGTGACAAGGCGCGTCCAAGGGCGAAGAGGCTGTCTTGGCAGACTCAGGGCGGGAGGGTGAAATAGCCGCCGGGGTGGTGGGTGAGAAGTCTGACCTTTTGAACATCCCGTTTTCTATATGAGCTGTAAGCTGAGAGCGAGAAACTTAGAGCTCTCGCTTGCCTGCAGCGAGTCAGTTGTCTATACTCTGTTCGCTTTCATGCCCCACAACCATCCTTCTTTTTGATTAATCTCATCATGGATGATCTGACTCGACAGCTCAGCGAACAGTTCGGCTTTGCGAAGTTCCGGCCGGGCCAGGAGGAGGTCATTCGCGCGGTGCTGGCTGGGCGCGATGCGATGGCGGTCATGCCGACCGGGCAAGGCAAGTCGCTCTGCTATCAATTCCCTGCGACCCTCTTGCCCGGGTTGACCCTGGTCATCTCTCCGCTCATCGCGCTCATGCAAGATCAGGTCGCGGGTTTGAAGCAGCGAAAGATCGCGGCAGCGGCGTTTCACTCGGGCCTCACGGGGATTGAAAAGCACCGCGTGATGCAGGACCTCAATCAGAAACGGCTTCAGTTGCTCTATCTCGCGCCGGAACGGATGCAGCATGAGGGATTTCTCCAGCTCTTGCGCTCCCTCTGGGTTTCCCTGTTAGTGGTCGACGAAGCGCACTGCATTTCCCAGTGGGGCCACGATTTTCGACCCGATTATCTCAAAATTGGCCGCCTCCGCCAGGAACTCACGAACCCTCCCTGCCTGGCCTTGACTGCCACAGCCACGGCCCGTGTTCAAACGGATCTGTGCGCACGATTATCGCTCCGTGATCCGTTCAAGCTGGTTGCCGGATTCCGTCGGGCTAATCTTGCCTTGTCTGTTCGTCTCTGTACTTCCCGTCAAGAAAAACTGGCTACGTTGGAGCGGATGGTTGATGACACGGATACCGGCACAATCCTGATTTATTGCGCCACGCGTCGGGCAGTGGAAGAGGTCGCAGAATGGCTGGGACAGTCCTATCAGTCGGTCGGCTACTACCATGCCGGTCTTTCGGATGAGGCGCGGCAACTCGTCCATGACGACTTTCGTCGGGGGACCGTAAGAATTCTGGCTGCGACGAATGCCTTCGGCATGGGCATCGATAAGTCGGATGTCCGACTGGTCGTCCACTTCGATATTCCGGGAAGCGTGGAGGCCTATTATCAGGAGGTCGGGCGGGCCGGTCGAGACGGAAGACCCGCCGCCTGTGTCTTGCTGTTTCATGAACGGGATTTGGCCACGCAGGAATATTTCATTCAGCAGGCGGCGAAAGATCTTGAAGGCGCCGAACGAGCCGGGCGGATGAAGACACTCCTTCAAGAAATGCTGGGATACGTATCGGTATCGAGCTGCCGGCAACTCGCGATTCTTGAGTACTTCAGCGATGAGGCCGAGCGGGCCTTAGGTCCCTGCGGCCTCTGTGACCGCTGCGCGGCGCCGGCGCCGAAGCTGAGTCGCGAGGTCTCCCACGACAATGCTGGGATTGCAGAGGCCATTTTGGAGACTGTGTCCTGGTGTAGGGGTCGGTTCGGCGTAAGTCGAATTGTCGAAATTCTTCGCGGAAGCCGTTCCAAAGCGATGCAGGGCTATGGCGCGGAGGACTGCCCGACATATGGAATGTGTCGCGTACGCTCGAAGGGCTCTGTGACAAGTGTGGTGAAGGGCCTGATCGAATCAGGATATCTTCAAGTAGAAGGCACGGAGTATCCCATTCTCGATGTGACACGAAAGGGGCGGGAGATTCTGCAAGGGATTGGTGCAGTGCGGTTGAGCCAGGCAGAAGCGCCTCAGTCTGAAACACCCGTGACGAAACGATCTCCTGAAAGGGCGACGTCTGTAGTTGTGACGCAGAGATCAGCGATAGACCCGCACCTCTTTGAACGGCTCCGGCAGCTTCGCGCAGAGCTTGCCGAGGAGGAGGGTGTCTCAGCCTTTTTGATTTTTCACGACAAAACATTGAAGGCCATTGCCGGTCACAAGCCTGTGACACCAGCCGCCCTTATGGAGATTTCCGGCATCGGCCCGCTGAAGGCAGAGCGATATGGCCG
>JAKDNQ010000280.1 GCA_030456405.1 Nitrospira sp. | reverse complement strand
GTGATTGAGACTTGACCCCACCTCTCGCGTGGACGGGGAGAGGCATTCCTTACCCCATGTAAGGAGATGGGCATTGTGAGGTGACGCAACCCGTGTGACCTGCAACGGGTAATTAAACGGTGGTGGCTTCAAGCGATCGAATCTTTTTCTCGATGGCTCTTGGAAAATTTACAAAGACGAAGTGGGCCTTGTGATAGAGGTAATCCTCTCCACTTTCATCCATGATCCGCACTAGATCGTCCTTGGCAGCTTGTGGGTCAGGGATGATTCGATACACCTTGCCAGGAATCAAAGAGGCTTTGTAGTCGGTATTATCCACACACAGGGCGAATGATTTTGCTAGGTGTCTCATGATTCCTCCAAGTACCGCTTGATTTTGAGATCCCGCCTGCCGATACCATGAGCTTCATACCAATGAATCTCTACCATTCGCAGTGCGCCGTTCGGCAACCGGACAGTCGCGATTCCTTTCAGCTTCCGCCAGCGACCTGGACCGTAGGCTTTGCGGAGATAGCGCCGGACGCGAATCCTGGAACCGGTCGCAATGATCTCAACCTGGGTGATCCGCCCAACAAGTTCAAACCTCACTGGCTATGAAACCACACAACTTATTATTTTGTAAAGCAGCGGGATTTTCAGAAGTCAGACCACTTTTGTTTTCTTCATGCTCGAATTGACTTTGCTCAGACTTCAACAAGCACAGAAGCTGGAGCAGTGCAAAGTCAAGCAGTGAACCCATCTCTTGCCCTCAAGACGTGAAAGGATTTCATCTAACGCTTCTTGAACCCGGCGCGGTGGAGAGCGGCGGCAGCGTCGGAAAGCTCGAGCGCAATCAGCAGCCGCTGTTCAGGGGTGAGTCGGCGGGCTTGGTCAATCTTCCTTTGTGCCAGCATGTCGCCAAGCTTACTAGGACGCCGCGAAGCATTCTGCCCGAGAGACAAGGATGTGGCTCTAGACTTCGCTTTCATAGCGCTATCTTACATGGAAACGACAGGCCCGTCACCGCTCAAGACAACGACCGTAGTAGCGACGCCCGCGCCATGATGGGATTCGTTCGCAGAAGGATTTGATTCTCCTTCGCCACATGGAGTCTGAAAAGGCTCTCGGTACATTTTCTACTCCCTCATATATTGTCAGACTCCCTCTATCTGTGACGGAGTCCTTCATCACCGACGACGAAACCTCCTCGACTGGATGAGAGGAGATGGGAGTGGTCACCGGTGGCGAGGAGCAGATGTTAGATTACAAGACGCGACCCTTTTTCAATGGTACGCCTAGATTAAGCAGCACGCTGCTGTATGGTGCATCCGCTTGAAGGCGTTGGTAGACGTGATGATTTTCCTGTGAAGCGGCGCATCCCTTGGTTATTGAAATGAACTGCATTCGCCTCGGGCATCTTTGCCAGAGTTTATCAGAATGGTTCTGCGTCCGTATACCTCTTGACTGAACTTATAGGCGGAGGCCAGTGCACGAACTCGCTCGGCTTCCGATTGCCTGCGCGCGGTTTGCAGGGCATCAGCGAAGGAAGTGAGCTCATCCCACGGTACGAAGCCCAGATACCAGCTGGTCGGTTTCGTTGCGCGAGACTGCTCGATTTTGACCTGCGCCATCCGTCCAGCTTTGGCGCGAGCGACCATACCGCTGTCGGGTTGCTGCGAGTCAAGAAAGTCGGCGTACTCACGTAGGCTCTTGACCGTGTGAGCCTCCACATACAGGATGGCGCGGCCGCATAGCTGGTCGACTTCAAGCACCTCACCTCGTTCGCGCGCGTTCTTGATCGAAAGCATCATCTCATCCCAATAGCGTGGCTCCCATGTACTGGGTGTCGCCACGGAGAGCGGCAGCGCGCACGCGACCAAGAAACTGGCACAGCCGACTACAAGTATTTCGATGACCCTGAACAATGACGTATGCATGTCAGTCCTTCTCCCGGCGGATACCAAATAGAAAGATGCATGGGCGCGCATGTCGGGCCAAACGTCAACTCAAAGTCAGGACGTGAAGAGCGTCACTTTGAGCGTTGTGCCAGGGGCGCACAGGAAAAATGCCCGCATCTGCTGCGCCGCGTCGAGGCCGTCCGCGAAGACACGGGGGACAGACTGGTCTTCCTGCCCAACCACCACAGCCTCGGCGCCAGCACCATTGCGGCGATCGACAAGGATCGTTGGCAGATCGATCTATTCTTCAAGGCGCTCAAGCAGAACCTGAAGATCAAGACCTTCGTCGGCACCTCGGCCAACGCAGTCAAGACCCAGATGTGGACGGCATTGATCTCGATGCTGTTGCTGCGCGATCGGCAACGGTCCTCCCGTTTCGGCTGGAGCCTGGCGAATCTCGTGGCGCTGCTGCGCATGAATCTGTTCACCCATCGCGATCTGATGGCCTGGCTCGACCAACCCTTCGCCACACTGCCCGATCCGCAGGACAACCCCCAGGCCACCTTGGCCTTCGCGTGATCTTGAAAATCCATCAGGGCCTGTCCGAAAGCCGCGTCAAATCACGTGGGCTTCCACCCGGTCTCGGCTATCTTGGACAGCAATGACGTCCACCACAAAGCCAGAACTCGTGTTTCTGATAGAAACACCGGTATGGCTAGCGTTGGCTGGAGTTTACACCACTGCATCGATGACCAACAAGGAGCCAGCCAATAATGCCAAAGTTGCAAACCTCTTTTTGAATAATCCTATCTGATACCTCCTAATTAAGTGAACAAACAGTTTTGGAACAATAATTTCATGTAGAGCAAGGCAGATGCCACCATTGGGCAGGGAACGTCTAATCGTCGGATGGCATCCTAAATCTCAACAATATCAGCGTCGTGCGCTGTGCTCAGCAACGACACACGCGTAAAGCACATCTTCTGATCATAGACGTGTGTATAAAAATAGATTCATGAGGTGAATCAGATCTGATTCAGGAGACTCGAGCTACGCCTTCTACAAGCAGGAGGATGACCAGGATGCTGGCTGTATTCGGAATCGTCGTTTCGGAAGGGGCGGGAAGCTGGCACTCAGTTGATAGGATGGCACGCCAGCACAATTATGGCCGCTTTCAAACCACAAACCATTACCATGCACTTAGGTAATGGGAATCGAGGAATTTTGATACGCGTGTGAGGGGGGAACGATCTAAGCTGGAGCACGTGAGGTAGACGCGGGAGAATTTTATCGCAGGGCGCTCAAACAGGCCAGACATCTCACCCGCCCGACCCTGGCGCGCCAAGACGCGCCTTGCCCAGGCAAGGCCGCGGGGAGCGACCAAAGATGCTTCTTCCAAGCTTGCTTGTATACGTTATCCTGGGATGGCCCGGATGAGTCCCCCACTGCGCGCAACTTTCTCACCCTCCCACCCACTGGCACGCCGAGACGTGCCAGTAACCCTGGCGAGGGCCTTCTGGTTCCCCAACTTCCCCAGAGGGAGTAGGCAGATTGTTCTTCACTGCGCACATCGAACGAGCACATTCTTATCGTGCGCGTTCTGCGAGCAAGAAGAACGGTCTGCCTGCTCCCTCGCATTCTTCTGAGGCCGCGCGTTGCGTGAGCACAGGGGACTCACTGGGCCA
This sequence comes from Nitrospira sp., assembly GCA_030456405.1. The sequence continues at coordinate 392 of JAKDNQ010000280.1, read as the reverse complement.
TCCCATCCCCTGCTGGCGGACTTTTTCAGCATCCGGTTAGGAGCGGCGGTTGGAGCCTGTGATAGCCTGCTTAAACACCGCGCGGAGGCCGAAGTAGCCAATGGAATCTTTGAGGTTGGAATAAAAGCGCTTGAAGGTTCCCATGTCGGGGTTGGTAACATATTCCATCGTGAGGGCAATCCGTTCTTCCCCTTCGCCAAGGGGAGTCACTGAATGCCACAACTTATCTCCGTTGAAGATGACGAGATCACCCGGTTGGGTGATCAACTCTAGATGCTTGGGCTGTTTCACTGGATCGTCCTTAAACAGTTCGCAGACGAGTTTGCATTGCGTGGATCGATCGACGAGCCCCATCAAAATGGTATAGCGAGCCCCTTTGTAGTAGGACGTGT
>JAKDNQ010000279.1 GCA_030456405.1 Nitrospira sp. | reverse complement strand
CCACTTTCGCTGACGATGAGCTTGTCGGACGGAATCCGTTTTGCTAAACGCAGGGTGATCGCCAGATCTGTCGTAAAGGTCTTCAAGTCTCGGTTGTTGATACCGATCAGCCTCGCCTCCGGGATCCGTTCTAATACCCTATCAAGTTCGCGCTCGTGGTGGGTCTCGATGAGCACGTCCAAACTCAACCCGCGCGCGAAGGCATAGAAGTCGATCAATTGCTGTCGTTCAAGCGCGGCGACGATTAAGAGCACCGCATCGGCCCCGCAGGCTCGCGCCTCGTAAAACTGGATCTCATCGATCATAAACTCTTTATTCAAGACGGGCAGCGGCACCGATCGCTTGATCTCGCGGAGATACTCAAGGCTCCCCTGGAAGAAATCCTTGTCGGTTAAGACGGAGAGCGCCGACGCGCCATGGGTGTGGTAGGTCTTGGCAATCTCAAGGTAGTCAAACCGATCGGAAAACTCCGGGCGGAGGAGGCCCAGGCTAGGTGAGGCTTTTTTCACTTCCGCAATCAGCGCAGGACTGCCGCTCGTTCTTGTGGCTTCAAGGGTGACGGCAAAGCCGAGTGGACCCGGCGCATCCTGAATCTTGGCTTTCAGCTCGGAGAGATAGCCCCGGCTTTGTTTGTGACGGATTTCCGCTTTCTTATGCTCAAGGATGCGGGAGAGAATCACGATGAGGTCAGCCCTTCTTTGTAAATGCGATGAGGCGAGCCAGCTTCTCCGCTGCCGCTCCAGAATCGATCGTCTGGCCTGCCAAGAGGAACCCCTCTTGAAGGCTCATCGCCTTGCGCCCCGCGACAAGAGCCGGTGCGGCATTCAAACACACGATGTCCCGTTTCGGTCCTTTCCGTCCCTGGAGAATGTCGCGAGTGATTGCTGCGTTTTCTTGTGGTGTTCCCCCGGCCAGGTGTTTGGCTGGAACCGGTTTCAGCCCAAACTCCACTGGGTCCAGAAAATAGTTTGAGAGCACACCCCCCTTGGCTTCCGAAATCTGTGTCTTGCCTGTCAGCGTGATCTCGTCGAGTCCGTCCATTCCATGGACGACAAAGCAATGCTGCGACCCCAGGCGCATGAGCACATTTCCCAGCAAGGAAGTCAATCGCCCCTCATACACGCCGAGCACTTGGATGCTCGCTCCGGCAGGATTGGTCAGTGGACCCAAGAGATTCAGCATGGTCCTGATACCCATCTCCTGCCTTGGGCCGGCACAATGCTTCATGGCTCCATGATAGAGCGGGGCAAAGAGAAAGCCTATCCCGACTTCATTGATGCAATCGGCCACACGTTCGGTCGGAAGGTCGAACGTGACCCCAAGAGCCGAGAGGACGTCCGCGCTCCCTGATTTAGACGACACGGAACGATTGCCGTGCTTTGCCACGGTCAAGCCTGCGCCCGCGAGAACAAGCGCTGTCGTGGTGGAAATATTGAACGTGTGCGCTCCATCCCCTCCCGTCCCGCATGTATCGACGACCAGGGGATCTCCAACAGCGATACGAACGGCTTTGGCACGCATCGCCCGCACGGAGCCGGAAATTTCCTCGACGGTTTCGCCCTTCAGACGGAGCCCCATCAAATAGGCGGCAATTTGAGCTGGAGTCGCTGCGCCTTCCATGATCTCCAGCATCACCGATTCGGCTTCTTGTTCGGTAAGAGCGGCGCGGTCGGCAAGTATAGCAATCGCGTCTTTGATCATGGATCGGAGACCAGCCTGGCTTGACTACAGTGTAAGGAAGTTACGGATGAGGTCCTTCCCCGGCGTAGTGAGGATCGATTCTGGATGGAACTGCACCCCTTCGATTCCCAGCGATCGATGGCGTAGTCCCATGATTTCCCCCTCGTTCGTCTCGGCGGAGATTTCGAAACAGGCAGGCAACGTCTCGCGCTTCACAATCAGAGAATGGTAGCGTGTGGCGTCAAACGGACGGGGCAATTGATGGAAAATCGTTCTCCCGTCGTGCTGGATTTTCGATGTTTTGCCATGCATCAGCCGTTCGGCTCGGACGACTTCGCCACCGAAGGCCACGGCCAGAGACTGATGGCCGAGGCAGACGCCCAAGAGCGGAAGACGCCCGCCGAAATGCCGGATGGTCTCGACGGACACACCCGCTTCTACCGGGGTGCAGGGTCCAGGAGAAATGACGATACGGCTGGGTTGCAGCGACTCGATCTGGTCGATCGTAATTTTATTGTTGCGGAATACCCGAACATCTTCACCCAATTCCCCGAAATACTGCACAAGGTTATAGGTGAAAGAATCGTAATTGTCGATCATCAATAGCATAATCAAAAGAGCGTATAGCTGATGGCTGATGGCTGATGGTCAAGGTCGAAGAGGATCGATCTCGTTTCCGTCACTTCTTGCCATATGCTATACGCCATCGGCTAATAGCTCCCTCATTCCAGTCCCTGCTCAGCTAATTCGACGGCTTTCATCATGGCCTTGGCCTTATTGCAGGTCTCTTCATATTCGTGCTCAGGATTCGAATCGGCGACGATGCCGGCCCCGGCTTGAATGAAGGCCTGGTGCTTTTTCACAACAACTGTCCTGATATTAATGCACATGTCCATATTGCCGGAGAAACTAAAGTAGCCCACCGCGCCGGCATAGGGACCTCGTCTCGTAGGTTCAAGTTCATCGATGATCTGCATGGCTCGAATCTTCGGCGCCCCGGAGACCGTGCCGGCTGGAAAACAGGCCCGCAACACGTCGTATGAAGTCTTCGTTGTATCCAGCTGTCCTGTCACATTCGACACGATGTGCATGACATGAGAATATCGTTCGACGTGCATGAGCGAATCCACCGTGACCGAGCCTGGTTTCGCCACGCGGCCTACGTCATTTCGCCCGAGATCGACAAGCATCACATGCTCGGCCCGTTCCTTTTCGTCCGCTAAAAGCCGTCGCTCCATCTGCTGATCTTCGTCAGGATTGGCGCCGCGGCGGCGCGTGCCGGCGATGGGACGGACGGAAATGAGACCGTTTTCGCAACGGACAAGCGTCTCTGGAGAGGAACCGACCAGTTCGACCCCTGCAATACGTAGGTAATACATATAGGGCGAAGGATTCACCACACGCAACGCGCGATAGAGCTGTAACGGCGACGCCTGGATATTCGTTTCCCATCGCTGGGATAACACCGCTTGCACGATATCGCCGGCCCGAATGTATTCTTTCGTTCGTCCAACCATCTTCTCAAAGTCTGCCTTGCTCATATTCGCCGAAAAGGTCACCGGCTTGCGGCGGCGACGCGGACGTGTCCGGCGGAGCGGGCGTTTCAGTCTGGTAATCGTGCGTTCAATCCGTTCAGTTGCCAACCGGTAGGCAGCCTTGATCCCACGTTCCCCCTTGGTCGTGACATGGGCGGTGGCCACCACTTTGATCTTCTGAGCGACATTGTCGAAGATCAGCATCGTGTCGGTGAGAAGGAAAGCAAAATCAGGCAGGTTGAGCGGGTCTTTCTGTCGGGCAACCAGATCCTCGAACGTGCGCGCCATGTCGTAGCTCAGATATCCGACTGCGCCGCCGACAAACGGGGGAAGGTCCGGCACGGTGACCGGACGAAAGCTTTCCATCATTTCCCGCAGACGTTCGAGAGGGTTCCCACGGCTAGGAATACGCTTCTTGCGCGTGCCTTGCACGACAAGAAGGTCGCCACGATCCTCGTATACGACCACAGGGGAACCGCTGCCGAGAAAGGAGTAGCGTGCCCATTTCTCACCTCCCTCAATGGACTCTAGAAGATAGGCTGAAGGGCCATGATCGATTTTGGCAAAGGCAGAGACGGGAGTCTCATAGTCCGCGAGGATCTCTCGATAAAGCGGAACGAGATTGCCAGTTCCGGCATACTGCCTGAACTGGTTGAGGCTGAGTGAGTATTGCGGCGAGGCCACGTGGCCGTCCTATTACTCTTGGCCCACAATGAGTTTCTGTCCTACCTCGATAATGTC
>JAKDNQ010000278.1 GCA_030456405.1 Nitrospira sp. | reverse complement strand
ACATCACGCGACTACTATCAGATTCTTGGCCTCCCCAAGGCTGCCTCAGCGGACGACATCAAGAAGGCGTATCGTCGCCTCGCGCGACAGGTCCATCCCGATCTTCATAGCGGCGCCAAGAAATCCGAGATGGAAAAGAAGTTTAAGGAGTTGAACGAGGCGCACGAAGTCTTGAGCGATCCGGACAAACGGAAGAAATACGATCACTATGGGGCGAACTGGGAACAAGCTGAGGTCTACGAGCAGGCGCGCCGACAAGCCGGCGGCCGTGGAAGTGGGGGCCCGGATGCTTCTTTCGGGCCAGAAGGTTTTTCCGACATCTTCGAGAATCTGTTCAGAGGACGAGGGCGAACCGGCAACAGCCGTGGATTTGCCGTACCAGGCGAGGATCTTGAAACTGAAGCACACCTGACGCTCGCCGAGGTGTGCAAAGGTGTGACAAAGCGTGTCACGTTGCAAGAGCCGGTGCCTTGCCCCATCTGCCACGGGAGCGGAGCTTTTCGTGGACGGCCTTGTCCAACCTGCCAGGGGCAGGGCGCCACGCTGCATCCCAATACGATCGAAGTCCGAATCCCCGCAGGGGTCCAGGATGGGACAAGAGTACGCGTGGCCGGCAAGGGACAAGCGGGCGCCAACGGCGGGAAGCCCGGCGACTTGTACTTGCGCGTCGCAATCGCTCCGGACAATGTCTTTCGCCGACAAGGGAGCGACATTCATGTCTCTCTCCCTGTCTTCCCGTGGGAAGCAGCCTTGGGAGCCGATGTGATGGCGCCGACCCTGACGGAACCAGTCCGGGTGAAAGTTCCACCGGGGAGCCGCGCTGAGAGTAAGCTTCGACTGAAGGGTAAGGGACTCCCTGCGGCAGCCGGCGGCCACGGCGACCTTTTTCTGACTATCCAGATCGTGATGCCGCCCTCATCGACCGACGAGGAGCACAAACTGTATAGCCAGCTCAGATCCATCGCGCATCCGGACCCGCGCGCGGAGCTACTTGCCCAGGCCCAACGCCGATCATACCTCTGACACAAACAGGACGGGCGGGATAAACGAAGGTTGATCTGGTCCATCTAGTCTATTAGGTTTGCCTGGTTGAACCGAACAAACGAGACAGACCAAGCAAACAAGAGAGGCCAGTCACACCTCGCGCAAGTCGCGCACATTCCGCCGTATCACGGTAAACCGGCATACACCCTCTGGGGTCGATAGTCTACCCCGGTCCTCCAGCCCCATAAGAAGCGAAGACGGTCTTGTATACCTATCGAGCTGCGCCGTTATCGCAATCATCAAGTTCAATTGACAATTCACCCTCTGCGCGCGATGCTATCAGCGTACCGGGACTCAACCTCCACAGTAGCAACCATTAACATGAAGCTCTCGATTATTATTCCTGCCTATAACGAACAGACGACGATTGAGACCGTAATCCGCCATGTTCAAGCTGTTGACCTTGGTGCGGTCACGAAGGAGATTGTCGTCGTCGATGACGCATCCCGCGACGGCACGCATAATATTCTCAAGGGCATACCCGGGATTCTCTTCCTCCGCCACTCGGTAAATGCCGGCAAAGGCGCCGCGCTGACCAGCGGCATTAGAGCTGCGACAGGCGATATCGTGATCTTTCAAGATGCCGACTTGGAATATACGCCTGAAGACTATCTGGCAGTCATCAAACCCCTGCTGAATGGAGGCTGTGATGCGGTCATGGGGTCACGCTTTCTGCGTGAGCGTCCTGTCTTTTGGGGGAAAAGAAAATCACCCTACTTGAATCATTACATTGGCAACCTACTGATTCTATGGGTCACCAATACCCTGTATGGAAAGCGGTTTACCGACTATGAGGGTTGCTACAAAGCTTTCTTTCGCTCCACTCTCCTCGATACACCGATCTGCGCCAAGGGGTTTGAGTTCGACAACGAGCTGATTTGCAAACTGATGCGCCAGGGGGCCCGCATCCGAGAAGTCCCTATTCGCTACCACCCGCGCACCTATGGCCAGGGCAAGAAAATTACCTGGCGGCACGGCGTCACCATACTCTGGACCATCACTAAGTGGCGCTTTTTACCGGTTCAGGCCGCTGAGTCAGTGACATCCTCCAAAATGGCTGCCTAGCGTGTGAGGTCACGCTCGATGATCACCCGTATCTGTCTTCTCATTCCCCCTTCCCTTTTCCTCCTCGATGAACGCGTCTTCATGTCCCTGGGCATCTTGAAGGTGGCGGCGGTGCTGGAGCAGGAAGGCGTCGGTGTGGAGGTGCTGGATCTGTCCGGGGTGCACAACTACATCGAAGCGCTCACCGCCTACCTCGAACAAAGCTCCACCCAATGTTTTGGGATCACCGCCACGACACCGCACATGCCGGCTGCGACAAAAATTCAAGAGACGATCCGTCGGTTACGTCCGTCTGCGAGGATTATCCTTGGAGGCCCGCACGTGACGCTAGTCTGTGCTGCGGCCAAATACGAACGCAAGCGGAGCATCCTCGGACGCGCATCGAGATCGATCAAACAGTTGGCCTCCATGTTCGATGTCCTCGTCACCGGCGATGGTGAGGCAGCCGTATTCGAGGCGCTGCAGGATACGCCTCCGCCGATCGTCGACGGCGACGACCCCAAGTCGCCACTATTTCTCAACAATGCCTCCATCGAGGATCTGCCGTTTCCCGCCCGCCACTTGATCGATGTATCGACCTATCAATACAGCATCGACGGCACGAGAGCCCTCTCCATGATCGCACAACTAGGCTGTCCCTTCGGCTGCGGATTTTGCGGGGGGAGAATGAGTCCGTTCCTCCGCCGGGTCCGCACCCGTTCCTCTGAAAATATCGTTCAGGAGATGGTCCATCTCCATCAGACCTACGACGTGACAGGATTCATGCTGTACGACGACGAATTGAACGTGAACCCCAAGATCGTTTCCTTGATGAGACTGATCGCCGACACGCAACAGACACTGGGCGTGGAGTTTCGTCTTCGCGGCTTCATCAAAGCCGAGCTATTTACCGATGAGCAGGCTGCTGCCATGTATGCCGCGGGCTTTCGCTGGATCCTGGTAGGCTTTGAGTCCGGGCATCCCCGCATCCTCGAGAACATCCAGAAGAAGGCCACGCGAGACGAGAATACCCGTTGTATGGAGATCGCACGGCGGCACAATCTGAAGGTCAAAGCCCTCATGTCGGTGGGCCATCCGGGAGAGTCTGAAGACACGATACAGGCCACGCGTGACTGGCTTGTCGAGGTCCGCCCGGATGACTTCGACGCCACGGTCATTACTACATATCCCGGCACACCCTATTTCGATGAAGCGGTAGAAACGGCTTCCGGCATTTGGACCTATATCTGCCCCAAGTCCCACGATCGGCTCCATAGTGTCGAAGTCGATTACCGCCACGTTGCTGAATATTATAAAGGCGCCCCCGGCAACTACACAGCCTTCATCTACACCGATCATCTGACGAGTGAGCAGCTGGTCCACGCGCGCGACTGGCTGGAAGCCGATGTCCGTCGGACGCTCTCCATTCCATTTAACAGCTCGAAACCAGGCCTGCACTACGAGCACTCAATGGGCCAGAGTAGCCTCCCACCTTCGATTTTGAAAATCTCGGAGGTCGCGCCCCATCGTACATCGACACAAATGCGGCATATCCGCGCGTCCGGAGAATAAGTGACAGGACAACCCTCCCCGCTGCCGCTTGCGTACGAACACCAGGTCACACACGACCAGCAGCGCCCCGACGACTTCGCGGGAGCCGCGGCAACCACCTTGCTTACGGCCCTTCTGGTCGTCATCCTGGGAACAGCGGCCATTGATCCATCGCGACTGCTCTTGCTCTTCATCCCTGGCTCGTTTCTATTGGCCGCACATGGCCTAGGACTGCTCCTCGAACGGTCAACGAAGCCGTGGGCTGCTGGACTGCCGACACACCTCCCTATTCTTACCCTGACCGCACGGCTAGGCATG
>JAKDNQ010000277.1 GCA_030456405.1 Nitrospira sp. | reverse complement strand
TCTGTGGGCCGATTCCAATCCTGTCCCGCCATGGAAATGGAAATCACCCAAGCAGACCAGCTAGAAGTCATCTCATTAGGCCTTCTCAATCTGGCATCGGCTCGCGCTCAGCTGTCACGACGTAGCGGAACGGTGTGTTGGGTTTGAGCGTGCGAAATGGGTAACAGGTGATCAGGATCAGATGACTTCAGTCCTCATCGGTGCGGATCGAAGCGGTGCGTGCATCGACGATCTGGCCATCTCGCACTGTAAAACGATGCCATCGGCCCGTTCGAGCCTGCAAGAGGACGGTCTCGCCTGCGTGAAGTGTTTCCAAAAATTGAAAGTGGGTATCGCCGTGGCCGGTCAGGATCATTGTTCCAATATCTCGTACACCAGTGTGTGATTCGAGCCGCCCAGGCCCGAAAGCCAGCGTACGTCCGTGGGCGCCTTCCAGCACAATTTGATCAATTCCCAGACTCGGCACCACCAATCTGGCGACTGGCCAAGTATCGGCCCAGGGCCATGGTTTCACATCGCGTTCGTCGGCCAACGCGCAGGCCCAAGCCTGTTGTAACAGAACTTGGGCCAGTCTCGCTTTCACGTAGATCCAGGTACCGCTTCCAGCCTGGCAGAGGCCGAGGACGACCAAGGTCAACGTCAGGAGGGTGAGTACCTTGGTTGTGAGTCGTTATCTGGTCACGCCAGCATGCTCCGTTTTCGCCAGAGAATGGCTGCCGTTGTGAGAATCAACAGTCCCGATAATAATTGGAACGGCCCGTCCGTTCCGGTTTTAGGAAGCCAGGCCATCGGGATCTTCTCCTGGTCTTCTGCGGATTTTGCGCCTTGTGACTGTTCGGTATCAGGCTTGCCGGTTGGACGAACCGGCGTGACATCGAGCCACGAGGCTGGTGTATTTGCTGACGAGATGATGGGCCAAAGCAATATCAAGAACCCGTTTTCGAACGGTTTCTTCATCGGTTCCTGTGAAGGCTTCGGAACCCTGTCGATCCGTTGGCCCTGCACGAGAACACCGAGGTCGGGATCGCTCTTTGCCAAATCAGCCTGCGTGGCGAGGATGGCCTTGGCGTCGTCTGTGAGTCCCTTGCGGCCTACCTCGAAATAGATATCGGTATGGATGCTGTCTGGCTTGGTACTGGCTGCGGGGACGGCCTGCCTGTGCACGATAGGCTCGACGGGCTGGGTCATGTTGGTCTTGAGCACGTTCGTGACTTGAGCGTTACTGAGGGGCTCAGCCGGGATCTTCGAAACGTAAGATTGACCTTGACCGGAGTAGTACCAGACGGCCCCGATGGCGACTGCCAGGATGAGGACCATCCCGCCGACGACATAGACCTCCTTCGCGCCCTTCTCCGATCCGACTATGGCAGGGGAAATGTTTCCTGAAGAGACTGACGACGATGGATTCTGCATGATGGCATCTCCTTCTTGTGGTGAAGTGAAACATTCAAAACTCAACATTCAAAATTCGACTGTGCCTTGGTCCTGTATCACCCCCTTTCTCGCTTGCTGCTCCATGCTTTGACGATCAAATGCTTGAGCAACGGGAGTGCCGACATGAGAACGAGGAGAAAGCGGACAAGAGTTGAGGAAAATTCAGTGGTTCAGAGAATGGCGGAGATAGTTGTCTGATGCGGGGAGATGAATTCCGGCATGGGATGCGGGGAGGGACCCGCAAGAAAAAAGAGGGGACCGGCACCCGCGCAGGCCTTTTGCTCCCGGAACGCGCACGATCAGAATGTGCTTGTTCGACGGCCGCAGTCAGACCTGACACGGGTGCCGGTCCCGAAGAGGCGAGATGAGTCGGCTTAGAAGAATGACGGAGGCTGATGATCTTCTTTGCTCGCGCAACGCGCGGCCTAGGAAGGCCCTCGTTGGACGCGCGCAATCGAGGATCAACCAGGCTGCTCCCTTGCGGGGAGGTAGACGACCAAATGGTGTGTGGATAAGCGCAAGTGGTTGCAGTAGACTTGCCACGCTGGATGCTGGGCTGCCTGGCGATGTATCAAAGGGGATCGCAACAGACTTAATAGAGGGCACGCATGATATCGGCCACTATCAAACTTTTCCTTCCACGAGGAGATGCCAAGAGCCTACGTACTGCCGAAATCTCCAACTGGACTGGCAAGGCTGTCGCCGCACCCCGTACCGAACTAGACGAGCTTCTATCTCGCGAGGAACTCGAAAAGGCCGGTGTTTATATCCTCATTGGCAACGACCCTCTTACCAACGCAGCCCGCGCGTATATCGGCGAGGCGGAGGTCATTCGCGATCGACTCAAGCAGCACAAGACAAAGGAGTTTTGGATTTCGGCCATCGTGTTTGTCAGCAAGGACGAGAATCTGACTAAGGCACATATAAGGTATCTTGAGAGCCGTCTCCTCAGTGAGGCTGCTCAGATCGGCAGGTTTACGCTCGAACAGAATCAGGCTGGTGGCTCGAGGCTTCCCGAATCTGACCGCGAGGACATGGAAGTCTTCCTAGCACGCATTCGGCAGCTACTTCCCGTCCTCGGTTCCGACATTCTCGCGCCGATCGCTCAACCCGCTGCGAAAGCTCAGCCCGGCGGCGTGCTTTTTTGCCAAATTAAGGGAGCCGAGGCGCGCGGCCAGCGCACCGCGAACGGTTTTGTTATATTGCACGGTTCAACCGCCGTCTTGGAGGAACGCCCATCTGCAGAGAGTTACCCCTACGTCATAGCTCAGCGTAAGCAACTCATCGCCGATGGCACGTTAATCGAGAAGGACGGCTTCTTGATTTTGACCAAAGACGCGGAGTTTTCTAGCCCATCTGCGGCGGCGGTAGTTATACACGGCGGGAGCGTCAACGGACTTACCGCCTGGAAAACTAAGGATGGAAAAACGCTCAAACAACTCGACGAACAGGCCTAACCATGTTCTTGCGAGGGAGCATGGCTCTGGTTGCTCTGATGGAAAGAACTCCCTCGCCAGGTTTTGGCCTGGCGCCAGTGGGTGCCGATCGTCGCACTGGATCTGATGTCTGAAGGGCAATGAGCCATAAGAGGAGAACGCTATGACATTCACGATTACCATCACGCGAGATGAAGATGGAGTCTACATCGCTGAATGTCCTGCCATTCCAGGATGCGTCAGTCAAGGCAAGACGGAGGCGGAGGCGCAAGCTAACGTGCAGGACGCGATCAAGCAGTGCCTTGAAGTCCGTGCCGAGATGGGCATGCCTCTGACGGTTCTCACTCGTCAAGTGGAAGTCATCGCGTAATGCCGCCGGTTCCCGTTCTCCCTCCATCCGACGTCATCAAGATCTTTCAGCGTCTTGGCTGGCAGGTCATCAGGCAGAAGGGCAGTCATATTATCATGACACGATCAGGCCACATTGCCACTCTCTCGATACCCAACCATGCCGAAGTTGCGCGGGGCACACTGCGCAGTCTGATCGCAAAAGCGGGACTGACAGTCGAGCAATTCCTTGCGACCTCGAACAAGTAGGGCATGCCGGAACGAAGTGCCAGAAGCCATTCTTGCCCAGGAATCAATTAAAAGACAGACAGATTGAGTGCCTGGACGGCGAAAGCTAAGTCAGAGGGGTCTCACCTTTCCTGTCGACGCGAAACTCAAAGATGGTTCGCCCATTTAGTTCGTGCTGACGGATGAGAGGTGTGGAGTGGCTACGTCGGCTCTGCAGGATAAATTGTCGGCTGGTTATCTTCGGCGAGACTTGCGCGTCTTTGCCGGAAAGGGTTTGTGCCTATTGGTGGAGATCGGCATGAACACCGCTGGCGAGACGACGAATCGTTCGGCAAGCTGGGCGATTTGCCGGACATTTAGGTCGCGTTTGCCTGCTAAGATTTCCGATACGACGCCCTGGCTGCCGATTTCTGGCAGGTCGGATTGCGCGAGATCATGGTCTTCCATCAGGCTGCGCAGGATCGCGGGCGCGGAGGTGTCTGGCATAGGAATATAGATGTCTTCATATGCTTCGATGGAAA
>JAKDNQ010000276.1 GCA_030456405.1 Nitrospira sp. | reverse complement strand
GGCGCGGAGGTGTCTGGCATAGGAATATAGATGTCTTCATATGCTTCGATGGAAAGAGCCAAAGTCTCAGCCAAGTCGGCGATGGGATGGGTTTCCTGTTGACCGATTTCGTCCAGAATGTTGTCGAGCACGGCTACGGCTCGGTCGTATTCCGTCTTGGTATGCAAGACGCCCAAGGGAATTCGTTGCCGAATACGGCGGTAGTCGGCATTAGCCTCATGGATATATTTGGCGAGCATGAATCAGGTCCTCCAGGCGCTTCGGTCGTACTCGGCGTGCGTGAGCACGTATCGGATGTATATTTTCTTCCGATTGTAATGGATGGCCGCGATCAGCCGGAACTTATTGCCCCCGATGTTGAAGACGGTGAACCGGTCCACCTGATCGGCGGAAGGGAACGTCATCCGCAGATCGGCGAATGAGGTATAGTCGGTATTCCGAACGATGCTGAACCAAGCGTTCAACGGAGCACGTGCGTCCGGATGTATCCGCGCAAACTCCATCAGCCGCTTTCGAGTAATGATGTGCACACGGCTAACGGTATCTCAAATTGAGATTCTTGTCAAACGTGGGCCCCTTTGGCTGCGCAGGAATATACGTCCTAACCATCATCCCACGAACGACTTCCCACCACAGTGCAAAGTCTCCCCGTGTATTCAGCCTGATTCGCCAGCCCGTTTTCTCCTTCAAAATTCTTCCTGTCAGGAAAAGACAAAATTCTTTGAAGAACGTAATCCTGCGGCCATACTACGCGGTGTGCGCATTAGAGTGAGTGATGGAGTGGAGGGGGCATGATCGGTCCGGCCAAGATCGTCGTACGGTATGCGAACGGTAAGACGCTGAAGGGATACTCGCAGGATTTTTCCCCTGCGTCTCCTCATTTTCATGTCAGGCGCAATGAAGCCGTTGGATCTGATCTCGGGCAACAAGTGTCGCTTCGTGACCTCAAAGCTATCTTTTTCGTCCGCAATTTCTCAGGAGATAATTCCTATGAGGAGCGGAAGACGTTTGTGGCCGGTAAGGCCCTCTCCGGGAAAAAAATCGAAGTCACATTCAAAGACGGAGAAGTATTGGTCGGTACGACCACGGGATATGATGCCCAACGTCCTGGATTTTTTCTCTTTCCCGCCGACGACAGGACCAACAATACCCGAACGTTTGTAGTGGCGGCCGCGGTCAAAAACGTCCGGTTTCTCTAGCCTCATCTCCCCACTTCATACTGATTCACAAGGTGGCACCTGTTGGGGTGACCGTAAGCCTCGTGCAGCGGAGTCCCCAACGATCAGGGTCAGAACGGTTCATTCGATGGCAGCAGTCAGGTCTGATTTCGGGTACTATTTCGGAGGAGAGCAAGCAGCGAGCAGGCTTGGAGGGAGCTATTTCATTGAAGACTGAGTTGACGTGTGCAGTTAGCGACCATCCGGTCGGCGCGCCTGCGACCTATAAAGGCGCACCACACACACAATACGCCACCGAGCACCATGCTGGTCGCAACCACAGTAATGCTGCCAACAATCCATACCACGAATAGTTCGTATAACATGCAGTGTGCCCCCTGAAAAATTGTATCAAATGCCTTCATTTTATCCAGTAAAAGACAGGAGATCGCTTTGCCCTTATACTCCGTGTGCTTAGAGCCATGTCTAAGCAGGAATTCCAGCTCATCGCAGGAGTGAAAATCAGTGTCAGATAACACGATTGATGTATGCGAACGAAGGTCTCTTGTCGATGTGACACGTACAGATGGTTCACCAGTTCAGTTGGTGCTGGCTGATGAACGGATGGGGGAATGCTTCAATGGGAATGAGGAAAAGGCTGCTTAGATTTTATTGGAGGGAGCGAGTTGATCGGAGACTTGGTGGACACGCGTAGTTGAAGACGCCCATTGGGTGTACCGACTACCTCTGTAGGCGCACCACACACACAATACGCCACCGAGCACCATGCTGGTCACAACCACTGAAATGCTACCGACAACCCACAACATAAATAATTCGTATAGCATGGAGCGTCCTTCTGAAAAATTATACCAAATGTCTTCACTTACTGCAGCACTAGACATTGAAATATTTTTCTTTGTATTTTAATGTTTCTGGTCACTCAATAGCAAGAAGTTCGACAAGAAAATAGTCCCAGGAGCGGCATGAAGTTTCAGGTTCCTGGTCAGACATGATCGTTGACTTGGAGAGCGAAGATTTAGCAATGCATCTCCATTTTCCAATCGACGTGAAACTGAAAGACGGTTCGCCTGTTCAATTGGCGCTTGCCGGTCGACAGGAAATTGAGCCGCTACGAACCCTCTACCGAATCATTGTCGAAGAGGGAACATCCTACCCGCATGACCGGTTCCCGGATCAAGATGACTTCATGGACTATTGGTTTCGAGGGAAGAGTACGGTGACGGCATATGTGCCGGATCGTACCAATGCGGAGGGCATGGCCGGAGCGTTCTATCTCAAGCCAAATTGGCTAGGGCGGGCAAGACATGTGGCGAATGCCGGCTTCATCGTGGCGCCTGACTGGCGCAACAAAGGGTTGGGTTGGCTGTTGGGCGCCACGATGCTCGCCTACGCCAAGCAACTCGGCTATCGCAGCGTGATCTTCAATCTTGTGTTTTCTGAAAATGTGGCTGCGCGCGGTCTCTGGGAAAAACTTGGCTTCAAGGAACTGGGCGTGATCCCCGGCGCGGTGCGGAAAAATGATGGGACGTATCAGGATGCGATGATTATGTTCCGATCCTTGATTGAAAAGTAGATTCTTTCTTCTGACGAAAGTACTGGCGAACCAGCGTCTCGACTGAAGAGAAATGCCGGTCGGGGAGGTTTTTGAAGCGCCGTTTGCAATCGAGGAGCGCTACGTCTGCTGTGGTGAAGGGTTCGATTACCGATATGAGGTGGTTGTGGTAGTCCATGAGCTTCAGCTCAACCGTCCTCTGATGGCTGGGATCGCCTGCGATGGCGAGTGCGGCATTCGCGTGATCGCCGGCAGCTTCGACCAGTGCTTGGAAACAGAGGCCTTTCAATCGTTGTGTCACAGTGCTGCCGTCCCACCCTAACGTTTTTGCCGTTGCCTGCATGTCAAAGTTGTGATGACGGAGGCAATTCAGGATGCCAAGTTGGACATGGGCTTTGGCGTTGTTCGGGTTGAGCTTGATTGTCGCATGGCATTCATCGATGGCTGCGTCGAGATCACCGATGTGGTAAAGCCCTTGGGCGAGTGCAAGCCGGGCCTCCTGACTGTCCGGCGATACAAGGACCGCGCGGCGCAAGTCACCCAGCACAATCACATCATCCACGTGCTCGTATGATATGTGTTCGGGGATCGGTGCTTCTCCGGAAGTGTTATGGTAGGCGAGCCTTCGGAAGAAGGTGGTGGGGACTCAACCACTGGGGGCGGCACGGCCTCAAGCATTTGCGCGAATAACGAATCGATGGGAAGCCAAGTGATGAGGGATGTGAGCAAGAGGGTCACAAGCACCAGTCGGAAACGCGTTGGAAACCTGTGACCCCCTCCGGGAGGGGTCTGCGGGAAAGTCATTATAGCATAGGGCATGTGCGGACTGACTGGAGACGGAGATGAAGACCTCAATAGACATGTTGGAACGGGTGGTTTCGTTCTCTTTGGGTTCAGGTTTTTCGGAGAAGCAAGAGATAGAGAAAAGAGGCAAAGAAAAAGGCATTGCTTATTATGGGCAATGCCTTTTGGAGATTCAGGTATGGAAAGAGGATTAGCTATTGGTCCGGGACCATTTCCGGTACTGGAACAGCCCTAATCCAAGGATTCCCGCCCCAAGCATCAGGATAGTAGCTGGCTCCGGGACATTAGTTGCCCGAATATAGCCGCTGCCATAGTTGACTCCGTCGGCCACTCTTTCCGCATATATATCCAGATCGTACGTGCCTGGACCGAGATAGAGGCTGCCTTTGCTGAGATACGGGTTGCTCCACGCCTCGCTGAACGTAGTCGC
>JAKDNQ010000275.1 GCA_030456405.1 Nitrospira sp. | reverse complement strand
CGAAGAAGGATCAGGAGCCCACAAAGAAGAACAACGAGCAGGCCTAGCCTGGCTGACGATCGAACTCGACGCAGGTGAAAAACTCACCAATCTAGTAGTGACCGACTGCAAAGCCAGCCTGTGCTGAACCTGCCGTCTTCAAAAATCCTCTCTTGAAATCGAAGGGAGTGTGGGTCGATTTCCCAGGTGATTTGAATTATTCTGTCGCCAGCTCAAATCTTTTTGGCCTATATGAATTTCATTCTTGATCATCAAGTAAATCACAAAGAGATCCCCTGGAGACGACAAAAACATTTTGGCCTCCTCTGTAACTCTACATTCATGCCTCACCAAAGAACCGAAGTTCCATACTTGCTATACTTTAGAATGCTCTTTCTGCTCATATTTATAGGCCTTTACCTGGTGTGGCCACAGCTAGTCTATTCGTATGACCAAGACGTGAGTATCTGGCAAGAAGTAACACGTTCGCGCACGCCTATGTCTGGCAATAGAATGGTGTGGTCGAATGCTGCGAACAGGTCAGAGTATGAATGGAAAGTGCTCAAGGAAGGGCATACCGTCAAGGCAGTTTTCGACGATGCCAAGAGATCACATGAGAAACCGCCTTTTACACCTCACGCCGAGAACTTTCAGAATAGCTACCCCTATGCTTCCTTGAAAGTAGATGACGGATGGCTGATTGGCTTCAACCAAGGAGAGTTTGGTCGCGCTCTATACTGGTTTGATCATTCAGGGCAATCTCGATACAAGATCTCCAACCATCAAGTAGTCGCATTTTTTCCCTCTTCCGATGGGATACTAGGCATTGAAGGGTTGGCACATTTATCATCTTCGCATGGATCCATTATTCGCCTCGCGAGAAGCCATCGTTGGCAGGCAGAGAAACTTACCCTGCTCCCCGAGGCTCCATATGCAGGTGTTCAATTTCGGGACGGGAGGTTACTTCTCGTCCTATCGAGCTCCCTGGCTGAGTATTCCCGGATAGGAGATCGTGAAATACTGAGGTTCGTTGAGAAGGACGGAGATTGGGGCGGGCTCTATCCAAACTCAGTCGTCCTTACGGATGATCAGACAAAAGCCTACATAGGAATGCGGCAATATGTGGCGGAATACCACTTCGAGCGCAGAACGTTGCGTTTCCTTATTCCTAATTCATCCTTCTTGAATACGCTGAATGCTGACGAAGAGCAGGACATAAAAAGGTTGTACGGTCCCCCCTAGTAACCTCTCCGTCAGACGCTGCAAGAAATTGAACGCCTCACTATCTCCGTTGCGTTGCTTTCTACGCCTAGAAGAATCAGCCACTTCCATGGCTATTCCCACGATAAGTGGAGCACTGTCAATCTCTACTGCACATCCATTCTCACCTGCCCATCCAAGCAAGGGCCTCTTGATTCTCACCATCTCGCTTTCTCACTTTAGGGGAGTGGCCAAGGTTGCCCTTTACTGCGCGCATCGAACGAGCACATTCTGATCGTGCGCGTTCTGCGAGCAAGAAGGGCACCTGGCTCCCCTCTCCCACGTTGCCCCAGATGAGGCACTTTGTAAAATCAACAGCCACTGAATCCCTTTCCTATTTACTCATGCAAACGCCAAACGCCCTTTTGGTTCAGGAATTGGACGACCGAGATCTTTCGCGGTCTCGATCCATTCCCGGATCACGGTTTCCACGTTCGCCAATGCTTCCTGGTAGGTGGCCCCATCTGCCGCACAACCCGGCAATTCAGGCACTTCGGCAATAAATGCCTGATCGTCCTTACTCCAATAGATGATCACTTCATACTTACTCATTCACATCACCTCCCAACTTATACTGAAGAGTCACCTGGCGAATCTGCTTCACCTGATAGGGTTTGGCATGGAAACATTTGGGGCAAGAGCTCAGGCGTCTGGGGGTGCTTGGCCTTTCAGGAAGGTCGTGATAACGGCAAGAAACTCTGCGGCTTCGCCCACGCGCTTCTCTGCCCGCTCGCGTTCCGCATGAAACCAGGCATCGTAATCGGCCAGAAATCGATCGTCCTGTTCTTCGGCAAGAATCTTCGCCAGCCGAACCGCAAGTTTCCCAGATTTGATCAGATACTGCCCGAATAGACGTCGTACAGCCCGATGAGAGGAGACGTTCACGCCTTCAGCAAGCAGAACCGCACGTGCAGCATGTAGTATCGAGTAATAGGCACGAGAAAGGGCGTCTTCGAGGAAATCATTCTCAAGGAGCGATCGAGCCGCGTCTAGGGATTTTTCGGCACGAAGCAGTTCGGCTTGCACCTCCTCGGCACGGGAGGGGTCCATCATACAGCCAAGCCTTCTCGCTCCACGTTTGCCAGAAAGGTTGATCCACGGGCTTTGAGTTCCTGATAATGTCGCTCGCCCATCACCTGGATGGATAGGACCACTCCATGTGCAACCTCTAGCTCGTAACCGATATCCCGAATTTCATCGCCTAGCCTCCAATCTTCGGAGCGGACAATCGCCAGCACATCAAGATCCGAGTCAGCAGTGGCTTCCCCTCGGGCCTTCGATCCGAACAGGACCAGACGGATTAACTCTCCCGGAAATCTCTCCTCAACCCACCGTTTGAATTGTTCAATGATGGGTCTTTCACGAACAAACACGTTCATTGCGTCCTCTCTTTTTTTCGCTGATGAGGAGCGTAGAGTTTTGCTCCGGTCCTGTCAAGATCGCGAATAGCCTCGTTTCGAACAGAAATCCGACGCCGTACCTTCCGCGAGCAAAGTGATGCCCTGGCTGCGAGACCGAAAAAATCTTTCCAGTTATCTTTTCCCTCCTTCTCCCAACTCGTGGCGGGATGGAAGGGGGAGACCTCAGGTGTGCGCGTCGGACGATATACATGCTCCTTCCAAGCTTGCTCGTTCCTCACTAGGGATGGGGGCTGACTGATCTTCCACTGCGCGCGTCCAACGAGGGCCTTCTGAGGCCGCGCGTTGCGCGAGCACAGAAGATCATCAGGCTCCATCCCTCCTCTGTTCTGCGAGCAAAGAAGCTGGCCGCCCGTCTCACGCGCCTGCAGCAGGCAACTATCTTCCAACTCTTACTTCTTTCACACTCCCAGGCTGGCAGGGAGGAGCAGCCCTCGACTGCGCGTATCGAACGATGTTTACCGGTTCATTCCTCAGTCGCCTTCTTGGCGAGGTGGCCTGGTCAATCTCTACTGCGCGCCTGCATTGAGCACCTTCTGAGCGTGCGCGATGGGCGAGCAAGGAGATGACCAGGCTGCCTCGCATCTTCCTCATTGCCAGCCCGTTACCTCATACCCTTTCTCAATCAAACACCTCACCACCGCATCGCCATACGGAGGGTCCGGCTCCAACGGCCTATAGGCGCCACCTACTGAACCGATGATGACTCCGAGCGCCCCTCCGACTGCCGCCCCGATCGTCACGCCCGCCACCCCTCAGATGAGTCGAGTCGATGCCCCGACAGCAGCGCCGCCGATCAAACCCAATCCGGCTCCAGCTGCCACGTTGCCGCTTCGGCTTCCGGTGCCAGCCTTCAACCCCGCCGCCTCAGCCTTCCGCTGACAAGCGGCAATTTCAAGCTTCGCCGCCTCCCGCCCCTGCAGCTGAACCTTCGCATTCGACCGCAACATCGGCTCCGGCCCCGCACAAGCCACCAGACTCATCCCTAGGATTAGCACTACCCCGCACCGCCACATCAACTACAACACCGACAGTTATTGTCAGTCATCTTGCGCTCCTACTACCAGCTCGTGACATGATCTTATGAACACTTCTTATACTGTCGTTCTCAGGTCTCACAGCCAGGGTAATCCCGACTGCGGCCGTCGAACGAGCACATTCTGATTGTGCGCGTTCCGGGAGCAAAGGGATGCCCTGGCCGTGAGACCCTCCTCCTCATCGTGGGATGGCTCGGTTGGGCTTCACTGCGCGCCCCATTCTCACTCACCCATTCCTTTCCCCACCTCGTGACGGGGTGGCGGTGGGATGGGC
>JAKDNQ010000274.1 GCA_030456405.1 Nitrospira sp. | reverse complement strand
GAACAAGAATGCGGCGAATATTCGGAAGCATGGCGTTTCATTTGAAGAAGCAGAATCGGTTTTTCCCGATGACGCTGCGCTGTTGCTCGACGATCCAGAACATTCCGAGAACGAGAGTCGCTTCCTGCTGCTCGGCATGAGCCGCGCGCTCCGTATCCTCGTCGTGTGCCATTGTTATAGAGAGACGGACGATATCATTCGAATCGTCTCGGCGCGAAAGGCAACCAAAACAGAAACCCGCCAGTACAATCAACGGAGGCGACCATGAGAAAACAATATGATTTTTCACAGGCGAAACCGAATCCCTATGCGCGGCGTCTGAAAAAGCCCGTGACGATCCGGGTGGACGAAGGGACTCTTCAATACTTTCGGTCTCTCGCCAAGGACCTAGAGCTACCCTATCAAACCCTGATCAACATGTACCTGCGAGACTGTGCCGCGCATAAACGAAAGCTGTCCCTCAATTGGCATGACGCGGCCTAGTAACTTGAACCCGTGGACTGTCACCCTTCCCCGATCCCGAGTTTCACATTTCAAGTTTCAAGTTGGGGACGGTCGTGAGTTTCAAGTTCCAAGTTGTGAAGAATCCAAGGACCGTAAACTTGAAACCTGAAACGACGTCGCTCCCGCGAAGCTTGTCCTCGTGAAAACGGGGAGCGGGAGTCCAGACAAGTCCTCCCGCGCGATTCTGTATGACTCCCTGGATTCCCGCTTACGCGGGAATGACGGAATGGGAAGGGGGACAGACACCACGCGCCCGTCGAGAGCCTCGGGGTCGAACGACAGACGCGGGGAAGGGTGTCAGTCCCCTCATCATCAGAAAAATATCCGGAGCGACGCGATGGCGGTGATCGGCGCGCCGAAACCGTTATAGGCATTTATGCTGCCGGGGCTCTCGATATAGGTGGCGTTGAGCAGATTGCGGATGTTGACGGTCACGTCGTAGCGTTCGTTCCCACGGTAAAAGAGCAGCGCATCGACGCGTTGATAGGGGTCGGTGCTGATCGCATTGGGGAACGACAATTCATACTTGCCTTGGTAATAGACGCCTCCCCCGAATCCGAACCCTTGCAGAAGCCCGGACTGGAGCTGATAAGTCGCGAAGACGCGCCCCACATAGTTACGCGGAACCCGGACCGGATGGCTGCCGAGCAATGCCGGGTCGTTGTCTTCTGTAATCACGGCATCCAGGTAGGTGAAATTGGCGTTCAGGTTCAGGCCGGGAATCGGTTGCCCGTTCACGTCGAATTCCGCGCCCTGATGGCGCTGCTCCCCGACCCCGACGGAAAAAAACCTGTCCGTCGGATCGACCGTCGCGACATTGCGGCGATAGGTGCGAAACAAGGCGGTGGTGATACGCAGGCGCTCGTTCAAGAGATTGAACTTGGCGCCGACTTCATAATTGATGCCGGTCTCCGGCCCCAGTAATTGATTGTCCCGAGTGCGAGCGAAGGGTTGAGGGGCGAAGGACTGTTGGATGCCGCCATAGAGGTTCATCCATTCGGTCACTTTCACGGTCGCGCCGGCTCGGCCTGTCCAGGCGGAGTCCGTCCGGTCGTTTTGTATGCCCGTCGATGTATCACGGTTTGTTGAGTCGGCGTTGTCGTGCCGTCCCGCCAGAACGAGCGTCAGCCGCTCGAAGGGACGGAGGACGGTCTGCCCGAACACACCGGTTTGCTTCAAGGTTATGCGAGCGGGCGACGACGCCAAGCCTGCCAACACGGAATCGGGCGCCGCTGTTACCGGAGGGGTACTCGGATCGAACACATTCCCGATCACGAAGGGGCCACCTACCGGCAAATAGCTATAGCCGAACAAGAAGTCTTGCTTCATGTCGCGGTGGTCAGCGCCAGCCAAGATCTCATGTTTCTGTCCTAACAGCGAGAACTCCTTGCTAAGAAACAACTCGCCCGCATAGGTATC
This sequence comes from Nitrospira sp., assembly GCA_030456405.1. Next base: position 2,058 of record JAKDNQ010000274.1, on the reverse strand, counting down.
GAAACGGATTTTGCGAAGGCCATTGTTGAGATAAGAGTCGCCGCTCGGGGGAATCCCGCCGATGGTATAGCTATACACGTTATTATCCGTGAGATCTGACTTCGAGTACTTGCCTTTGGCGGTGAGCTTGATGCCGTGGATGAACTGATGGTCGTAATGAACCTCGCCGTTGTAGCCGGTAAAGTTGGTATGGGCGCCGACGTTGGCGCCGCCGCCGAAATTGCGCGTGCGCGGCACAGGGAGTATCTTTCCGTCGCTCGTGAGCGGCCAACCGGGATAGCTGGCGCCGTCGAATTTTTGATAGGTGCCGACGAGGAGCAACTTGCCGGCGCCCTTGAATAGGTCGACCGCGAGGGAGGGGGCCACGGTATATTGTCGGACTGGCGTGAAATCGACGAAGTTGCCGCCTTCTTCGACGGCGAAGACCATTCGGCCACGGACGTTGTCATTGATCGGGAGAACGCCGTTGACATCGACCAGGCCCCGGTAGAAATCATAGGAGCCGATGTTGGATTCGACCTTCGCAAAGTTCGAGCGTTGCGGGGTCTTCGTAATCCGGTTAATGACGCCGCCTGGATTCGCGGCGCCGCCGATGATGGAGGCCGGACCCTTGATGACCTCATACCGTTCGACGATCCCCCAATCCGGCGCAAACAGGCAATCGGTTGGCAACCCATTGGCCTTCATGCCGTTAAAGCTTCCGTTGCCACACACCTCGAATCCTCGGATATTGATGCCTTCACTTCGCACAATTCTGTCGTTGCGGCGGGAGACGCCGCTGACGGCTTCTAAGGCATCGTTCTGCGTACGGGAAAAGGTATCTTTGATCACATCCCGCGTGACGACGCCGATCGATGTCGGAATCTCGTCGATGGCCATGTTGCTGCGCGTCACCGACGATGAAGTGTCGGCCTTGTAGCCATCCACCGGCGTGGTCCAGCTCGGCCGTTCCCGGACATCCTTGACGAGAATCTCCGGTACCTTCACCGGCTTCTGGGGTTTTTCGTTGGGCGGAAGGTCTCCCGAGGAGGCGTCGCTGCTCATCGCAGCGCCGGCACCGGCCGCTGCGCCGCCGATCACCGGCGCTATAGCCGCTCCAGCCGGCGACCTCTTTTTCTCCAACGTGATCGTATTTGGCCCGGTCACGCGATAGTCCAACCCTGTATCGACCAATAGCAGACGCAGTGCCTCGTCTGACGCGCGGCGGCCCGACACCCCGCCGGTCCGGAGCTGTTCGACATCCTCGGTGGTGTAGGCGAACTGGACTCCGGCCTGTTCTCCGAACTGATTCAAGGCGGAGGCAAGCGGCTGAGGCAGAATGTCGAATTCGACCTCTTTCGGCTGGTCGCCGGTGAGCTGCGCCAGGAGCCGGTGCTTGGTATTCAGCGGCGACGGCCCGGGAGGAACATCCCGCTGCCGCCATCGATCGTCTGTGCGAGAAGGATTGTGCGGGTCACGGCCCCACCGGTCCGACCGCCCTGCTCCCTTGCGATCGAATGGATCTTCCTGGTTGGGCTCTTTCGCCCAGATGGCCTCCGGCGCAGCGGCGCTGTAATGCAGCATGGCGCCGGCGGCCACGAGCCAGGCCAGGTTGGGCGCGGGCGATCTGGCCGGCTTTTTCTTGTGACGAATTTTCATCGACGCCCCCCTTTGGGTTATGAAGGGGGCTCAGCGGCCCGCGCGGCGGTCTCATGATTCTCTGAGAATAGTTCTCATTATTCTGGCTTGTCAGTTATATGACGATTGACGCAAGATTTCCCTTGGTCGTCCGGATAAAAATATTTTTCGTTGTCGATCGGGCACGTTGCGGAAACACTCTCGTCACTCCCGCGTAGCTTGTCCTCGTGAAAACGGGGAGCGGGAGTCCAGAAAATTTCCCTCTGGATTCCCGCTGACGCGGGAATGACGGAAGGATCGGCTCTCTGGATTCCCGCTGACGCGGGAATGACGGAATGGGCGCGGGAGTGACGGAACCATCGTTTCGCCGGGTTTTCCGCAGCCTGCTAGTGTAGTGATGCATAAATAGCTTTACTTATTATACCGTACGTGTATCCTCCT
>JAKDNQ010000273.1 GCA_030456405.1 Nitrospira sp. | reverse complement strand
CATTCTGCGCGATGCAGATTTGACGGTGGACGAATTCCAACAATTCTTGAAATAGCGGACATGCCTACGTCTTGGATATGAGGACTACCACTAAAATGACTCTGCACAATCCTCCCCATCCCGGCGAGTTCATTATCCAGGTCTATCTGGATCCCAACAATTTGAGCGGTCGCGAACTGGCAGGGAAGCTTGATGTGGCTGCTTCGACCCTGAATCGCATTCTTACGGGTACGAGCCGTATCAGCCCTGAAATGGCGCTACGCCTTTCCAAGGCACTTGGCCGTTCTCCGGAGAGTTGGCTTGCCATGCAGTACAACCACGATCTCTGGCAAGCCAAGCAGCGTGTGAAACTCGGCAAGGTCGGAAAAGTCCGGTTCACAGCGGCCTAACAGCCGCTGCTATGGAACGGCGTCGCTAACGCGCCTATCCGACGAGACAACTGGATCGTTAGACGTGCCGAGGCTTGAGCGGTTATGATGGTTGGATGAAATTTTCTTGGGACCCGAGGAAAGCCGCTGCGAATCTGAAAAAACACGGTGTCTCATTCGAAGAGGCCTCAACGGTCTTCCATGATACGCTTTCGATCACCGGCTCCGATCCAGATCATTCTGGTGAGGAGCAGCGCTTTGTAACCTTTGGCAATTCGAGTGAAGATCGCCTTCTGGTCGTGGCGCACACCGATGAGGGCGAAACTGTTCGAATGATCAGCGCTCGTCTGGTAACGAGGCAGGAAAGGAGAATCTATGAAGAGGGGGAGTCGTAAAGCAGGCGACGAACTGCGGCCGGAATACAGGCGGTCGGACTTCGGCAAGCTCGTGCGCGGGAAGTATGCTGCTCGGGCCGCCATGGAGACAAATGTGGTCGTTCTCGAACCCGAGCTCGCCGAAGCGTTCCCGAATGCGAAGGCGGTCAACGAGGCGCTGCGAGGACTTCTGGATGTCGCTGCGACCACTGCACGCCTAACCCGTCGCTCAACCGGACGGGCAAAACAGCAGCGCGCCAATTAGCTTGGCCTTAGGCATCGGAATGTGCGTCATCTGGCGGACTGGATGCGTGGAGTTTGACTCTCCAAAAACTCAGGGCACCAGAGTTTCAGCGGTAATTGATACAGATGGCCCTTTCGAGTTTCCACTTGTTCCTCGCACGATCAGCGAAGAATCCTGATGTTCAAGCGCTCTTCCATCTAACTCGCAATCGGTTCCCTCTCGTGCTTGACGAGGCATGTGAATCGGCTGAGAATGTGCCGCGCCTATTCATGCGCCTCTGGGTCGGAGGCATCCACCGGATTGCCATAGGCAGCCAGTGAACTCAAACGTTCGGCCAAGAAAAAGGAGGAATCATGTCCGCTCATGTGCACTAACCGCTCGGCGACCGCTCACAGGATTGTCGTGGATATTCCAAACACGACACCATTCCCGATTCCGGTTCTTCTCACTGCACTAAGGAGGACAACATGTTCATGTTTCTACCACGTACTTTCGTATCCCTGTTTGCGACTGCGACGTTTCTCACCGTTAGTATTGCCCTCGCCTCTTCCACTTTTGCTAAAGACTTCGAGGTCTGGCTAGTGGATCAATCGAACTCCTATGGCAAGACCTTTGGCGGAACGATTCATATTTACGATGGCGATGATCTCGATGGGAGGGCAGCTTCGTCAGCAACTCCCACCGACGTTCTTGATCTCTCCGCAGCAACATCCGCTTTGTGCTTGGTGAGCACAGGGGCCAATCCTGTTCGTCCGCACATGCTGTTCTTCAATTCCACTCATAGCCATGCGATCTTGTCTTTTGTCACTAGCGGACACGTCGTGATTTTCAATGCGGCAACTCGCGCACCCGTGGCATGCCTTCGCATGTCGGAAGGTGCTGGCGGCGCTCGTCAAGCGCACGCGGCGGCTCCCGCTCCAGATGATTCGTACATTCTCGTATCAAACCAGAATGGAAAATTGCTCGAACGTATCAACGCCAACTTTGCCACCAACACGTTTACTCTGGATACTCTGGCGACGATTAATCTGGCGACGTGTACAACTCCCAATGGATTTGCCTGTCAGGATGCTGAACGGAGGCCCGACAACGCGCCGATTGTCCCGGTTGTGGATTCGAGCAGCACGCTGGGATTCATCACGTTGCGTGGCGGAGGATTATTCGTGGTTAATCCCAAAGCAACGCCGATGCAGATTATTGCCGAGTATGATCGCGCTACGGTGCGCGGCGCCGGCTTTGCTGGCGCCCAAGCTGCTGGGGTCATGTATGTGAATTCAGGCGGTGGATCGGCACTCGATCCGTTTAGGTTCGATGTTTACGCCTTCCCTCTCTCAGGCTACAGTGCCGCGAACGTCCCCAATACTCCGACACCTGATCTCTTGTACTCAGACGATGGTGCAGAGCGGGATTCTCATGGGTTGGTGGTAACGAAACACGAGCGCTTTGTCTGGGTGTTCGATCGCGAGCAGAACGTCGCGGAGGTCTTGGATACACGCACAGGCACGAACATTAATACGGTCGATTTGAGCCAAGGCGGGCCCGCAGGATTGGCTCCAGATCTCGCCGGTCGGTCTCCAGCCGGGAATCGCGTCTTTGTCTCCCTTCGTGGCCCGAACCCGCTCAGCGGGGATCCGCATCTCTCTACAGGCAGTACGCCTGGACTCGGCGTCATCCAAGTGACTAAGAAAGGGAAGAACGGTAAGTTGAAAAGTGTCATTCCTATCCATAACATCGACGCTGATCGTGTTGAGCGCGCGGACGCGCATGGCATTGGAGTACGATTGAAAGAAACACTGCGCTCCCAAGGGGGCTATATGCCCAGTCCAGAAGAGGAGGAGGATGAAGACAAGGAGGATGACAAGAATAAGCCGAGGACAAAAAAATAAGGACAGGGCTCAGGCAGACGTCCTTGTGGTCCGCATACAGGAAAACCCGCTCCGGTGAGACGCATTTCATCCGGCGAGGCGTAACCAACGGTTGTAGGGAATTTTCTATACACCGGATTGGGTGGACACGGGTATGGGATGGCCGAGGCGTCGATGCATAAACGTTCCAGGGTTCCGACTCCATCCCTTGACGGGATCGGAGCGCGGTCGATGGTCTGTCTGGATAACGTGAAATTGGCGCTTCACGTTCAAAGACGGACACGCCTACGTCTTGGATTATGAGGACTACCACTAAAATGGCTATGCACAATCCTCCCCATCCCGGCGAGTTCATTATCCAGGTCTATCTGGATCCCAACAATTTGAGCGGTCGCGAACTGGCAGGGAAGCTTGATGTGGCTGCTTCGACCCTGAATCGCATTCTTACGGGTACGAGCCGTATCAGCCCTGAAATGGCGCTACGCCTTTCCAAGGCACTTGGCCGTTCTCCGGAGAGTTGGCTTGCCATGCAGTACAACCACGATCTCTGGCAAGCCAAGCAGCGTGTGAAACTCGGCAAGGTCGGAAAAGTCCGGCTCACAGCGGCCTAACAGGCTGCGGAAAAACTCAATAGTTGCGTAATACGCCGCGATCAACTCACGTGTCGTGTTGGTGTCAGAATAGCTCGCAGGATGCGCAAAAAGGGCCACGGTTCTCACCCGCCAAACCCCGGCACGCGGCTCGACTGCCATCGACAGGCTCAGGCCTCGAGCTTGCCGAGAGGAGCTCGCCGAAGTCCAAGACGCGCCGTTCCGCAGGCAAGGCCGCAGCTCCGAGGCTGACCATCGTTTCACGCCTCACGTTTCACGGTGCTTGAGAGCGACGCGAGAACGCCGCTGGCGGGATTTTTCCGCATCCTGCTAAGAGGCGCTTCAAGGCGGATACGGTAGAACGTCGCGGAGGTTCCTTCTACGCGCTTGGCCCGCGCCGCTCAAGATTTTCGTTAGCTGTCATGAACCATATTGTCGGCAAGATTTCACAGTATGTGCACGCCATCCTGTCGGGAAAGGACCAGTCCCAGTCGTGACCGATTTCCAGGAACCATTGATTGCTCGGTAAGCAAGGAAGTAGGGTG
>JAKDNQ010000272.1 GCA_030456405.1 Nitrospira sp. | reverse complement strand
AGGAACCTTCCACGGCGCATGGGGCCGCATAGCCCAGATTGAGCGCCGCGCAAGCCAGGGCTCCGATTTCAAGATTCCAGCCAACAGCCACGGCGAGCCGGCATTCTTGTCCCCTGCCTGCTCTCTTCACCTTTCACTTTACCCCGTCACAAAGCGATAGACCGGACGGACGTGGAAACGTAAAATGTTTTCAGTCCGTCTTTACATGTTTTACGACGCTATGCGCGCTGCGACAGTTCGCTCCATAATTCTTGCTCTCATCTGCTTGCCACTCTTAGGGCTCGCCGATGTCCCGAACCACTTTGTCGAGGTCTTGCCTTACTGGAAAAAAGGAGACACGATTCGTCTCGAGATCAATCGGGCACGCGTGAAGTCCGCCGATGGCAGGTCTACGATCACAGGGAAGACTCACACAGACTTTAGGATTGAGGTGCTCAGCGCCGATGATGATGGATACCTTGTGGGCTGGACCGCAGGCAAGACCAAGTTCGACTCCCCTTCTCAGGCTGAGCATTCCTTCCTTGGACAAGTCGTCAATCTCATGAATGGACTTCAGATTATTCTAGAAATCGACTCGCATGGAGCCATTAAAGGGGTCAGAAACTGGAAAGAACTCAAAGCCGCCGCGCTGAAATCCCTGGATGCCCTCGCTGTGGCCGAAGACGTACGAAAAGAGAAACCTGACAAAGCACTCATGTCCAGCTTGCGGGCACAATGGGAATCCATGCTGGGAACCAAAGAGCAGGTCGAAGAGCTGTGCACGCGCGAGGCGCAAGTATATTTTAAGGTTCTCGGGAGAGGATATACCCACAACGAGCCATTTGAGTACGAAGACCTGTTCCCCAATCCCCTCGGCGGTGAGGCGTTCCCGACCCACGCAAGAATGGCGTTGAAGACCTTCGACAAGCAGGCGGGCCTTGCTGTGATTACGTGGAGTCAAGTAGCCGATCCCAAGCAAGTCTCACGGATTCTTGAATCAGTGCTCAAGGAGATGAGCGCGCGTGTAGAGAAAGAACCACCGGAGGGAGAATTTCCCAAAGCAATTTCCATGGAAGACCATGCAGAAATCGTTGTGGATGTGACCACAGGATGGGTCAAGACGCTCAACCATGCCCGATCTGTGAATTACGGTACGCGTGCCCAAGTCGATACCACATCAATCATCAGAAAGGCGAAATGAGTATCGCATCACCGCTCCTCACCAGACAAACAACCCCCACCCCCCCAACTCCAAAATGATGGATACATCCACGATTTTGCAGTAGACTTGCGCACATCAGATGACTGAGACTGCCTATGATCCCTACAATCCGCTTACCCCAATCAATCGCTACCATCCTGTTCTCCGCGCGAATAGGCAGAAACATACAGCACGGTGCAGGTGATGGACTGAATTAGCCAGGGAGGACATGGCATGGACCCAATCAAGTCGTTCATGGTTCCGAGTGAGAAATTTATTACGGTTACGCGAGATACCGATGTGCAGACGGCGGCACGGCTGATGCGGGATCGCCACGTCAACAGCCTGTTTGTGACGAATGGAAAGGATATCATCGGCATCGTGACGGATACCGATATGGTTCGGCGCGTGGTCGCGGCTGAAGTCGATATCCTTACGACAGCAGTTGAAAATATTATGTCGGCCCCGATCCTGACGATCGAAGGGGATAAAACCGTACTCGATGCCAGCGATCTGATGGCCCATAAGCGTATCCGGCATCTCGGTGTGACAGAGGATGGAAAATTAGTCGGCATGATTTCTGTGCGCGACATCCTGGCATTCTTGACGAATCTCAGAAAGAAGTGATCCGATGGGAAAAGAATAAAAAGCAGGTAAGTTCACATGCCGCAAGTCTTGATCATTCATGAAGTCGCGGCTTATCCGGCATGGAAAGCTGTCTTCGATCACGCAGCAGCCATCAGAAAGCGTGCCGGAGAAATCAGCTATCAGCTCCTTCGATACGACCACGACGTGAACACTATCGTTCACTTTTCAGAGTGGTCATCGCTGGACGATGCCCGCCGCTTCTTCGAATCCACGGAGCTGGTCGAGATCAGGAGAAGGGCCGGCGTCAACGCGCCACACTTTATCTATCTCCAAGAAATCGAGCGTGGCGTGCTCTAACCAGATCAGGGCAAGGTCGGGACAGAAACTATTTCGCGCCGCATGACAGTCCGATGTTCTTCTGTTGTGACATCCCGTTACACCATCTCCCCGTAGACCAAACAGCTTTAAGCACGTACAATGTCTCTATTTCTGTCATCTGAGACATTTGTTCATACCCATGGCAGGAGGAATCACCTGCTCAAGAGACCTGGCAAATGAACCGTGAACTTGACCCAAGATCCCATGAGTGGGCCAGGCATGAGCGGGTCATTGTGTTCGATGGAGTCTGCAACTGGTGTAACGCTTGGGTAAACTTTACGATCGATCACGATCCTCAGGAGAAATTCAAACTTGGAATGCTTCAATCGGACCAGGCGAAACAGGTCCTTCAAGAGCTTCAACTTCCCGCCGAAAACTTTGAGACATTCCTACTCCTGGAGCAAGGCCGCGTCTTAACCAAATCCACGGCTGCCCTGAGAATTGTGAGGCAGCTATCCGGTTTCTGGCCATTGCTCTATCTCTTCATCGTCGTTCCACCTCCCCTGCGTGACGCCGCCTATGATTTCGTTGCGCGCCATCGGTATAAGTTGATGGGCAAAGCCGAAACATGCCGCGTCCCGACCCCCAAGGAACGCGCACGATTTGTTTAAATTCTCACGTTTGTCGAAGAATGGAGAACTGCCAGGACTCCTCGCCATGGAGCCGGATGTCCGTCGCTACACAGTATTGAAATGATTCCCAGGGGGGCCAAACGGCGAAAGGTTCAGACATGAGAGGGAGAAGCGGGGGCGCCATAGAACCACTGACCCAGAAAACGTAGAATAACGTCGGCTCGTCACTGTGTGGAGAAATACAATGGAAGACGCTCGCCCCGTCGAGATTATGGAAATTCTAGTCTGCGCGAGCGGCGTTGTGTATGGCGCAGTGTTAGCCTACGGCATCAGACAACAGTGGCGCTGGATCACCGATCCACCGGAGTGGACATCGGTCATCTACTTTCCCACAGTGGTCAAGATGATTTGGGGGCCCAAACATGTTCGTAGCTTTGCCTATTTAACGGCCTATGGCTCCTTCGCGATGAGTCTGTTTTGCCTTGCCCAAGCAGTGGTCGCTTCCTTCTAACCCGCGCCACACATCCATTTGCAAAAAGACTTCCGATTGGCTTCTTCCTCCATGATACAGTGAGCCACGACACGAGATGCCGCTGTCACGAAGCCCAGAACCTTCACCTTGACATCGCACAGTCAGATGCATCCTCTTACAATCGACACGACTTCCATGGAACCGTCGAAGATCTCCAACACGACAACCAGACTTCCACTGTATATTCTCGTCGGCCTCCTTGCCGGTGTCGTGTCAGGCTTCGTGTTACACACGAACTATCTGACAGATGACAATACAGCTCTGCAAACCATAGAGAATGGGGTACATGAGATAACCGGTCAACTATCGCGAGAGTCCGACAGCAATGCGCGTCTCCTACTGGAGCAACAACAGAAGGATCTGTCTCAACAACGTAGTGCTGTACTGACTGCGCGCGATAAGAAGGTCGAGCCGTTTTCCCTTCTCGCGGATATGTTCCTTCGGCTGATTAAAATGATCGTCGCGCCGCTGGTATTCACGACACTGGTCGTCGGGGTAGCAAAACTGGGTGACATCAATTCTGTGGGGCGTATCGGGGGAAAGACCTTAGCGTGGTTCTTTAGTGCGTCCCTCATGAGTCTCCTGCTGGGCATGATCATAGTCAATGTCTTGAAGCCAGGAGAAGCCATGAATCTTCCGCTTCCCGATCTCCATGAACGTCTTGATATCGAGCGGGGTGATTTTTCACTTAAAAATTTCCTGTACCATGTGTTCCCTTCCAGCGTCATCGACGCGATGGCCAAAAATGAAATTCTGCAGA